>CALFDI010000307.1 GCA_937952875.1 uncultured Verrucomicrobiales bacterium | reverse complement strand
CAAATGTTTATAGGTGACCAAACTCGTTCTAACATCTTTCGAGTAATTCCGAAAACTGAAGATGAATCGGTTGTCATCCCATTCGGCTGGAACTTTCCTTCAGGTGTGATGCGCCTATGCTTTGCCGATGATCATTCGCTCTATGTCGGTCAGACAGGGCGTGGTTGGAGGGCTAAGGGAGGCAAGGAAGCAGCTCTCGTTCGTATTTCAAGAGACCGTAACGATGTTGCAAACCAGCTCATCGATATCGACCGCGTAGGCGACACATTTACACTGAAATTCACCCACCCGTTAAAGGCTAGACCAAAGAAGGTTACTATCAGATCTTGGTATTACATCGATAGCCCAGAATATGGGTCGAAGGAGCATGGCATGCGCAAAGAAAATATCACAGGCTCCCCAAGGTTAAGCTCTGACGGAAAAAGCCTGACGATTCGAGTAAAATCTCAGAATATCAAACACACCCGTGTGTATCATTTCCAAATCCCAGGCGTCGCTGCAAACCAGGGTAAAGTCGCTAACGCTTACTACACGAGGGCAAAAAAATAGTCTGATTCGCCAATGATCAAACTATTCTCAGCACAGCCGATTCTTACGAATCAGCTGTTTATTACTCTCTGCTTACTCCGTCTCAAAGAGCTTCTCTAACTTCTCAGGAAACGCTTTGATCGATCTAATCTTAGCATCTTGATAGTAAACCTCAGCACCTTCAGACTGAAGTTGAAGTTTACCTCTAGAAAGCGGATTACCCTCTCTATCTTCTAGGTCAGTCACTACCATATTAGGCTTACCATTGACTATGAAAACAGATCTTTGCCCCATGGTGTAGACTTCCACGGTATTCCAGCCTGTGAGATTTTCTTCACTAGGACCGTGCTCAACGTGTCTTCCATTCTCTTCATTACAGTAACGAAAAGGTTCTCCATCTTTGTAGGTTTTGATCAATTTCGGTAGTTTAGTAACTCTGTGAGGCTTACCTTCTCTAGTCACAATTGGGACTTTACCTGCAGTATCTAACAACCAGAGATCCCCACAGTCGTTTTCTTGTATCTGGCACTCGATTGATGGCATCCAGAATCCGCTTATTTCACCCTGATTCCCATAACAATGGAAAAGAAAGCCGCTATCGCGTAGCATCGATGCACGAGGACTCCATTTACGCTTTCCCCACTTGAAGCGCACCGAGAAATGAAAATTCTCATATTCCTTTTTACTTGTGACTGCTCCGAAAACCTCACCTGTTATTTTTAATGTCTGCTTCCCCTCAAACTCAATAAAACGAAAAACTCCCTTCGGATCATTATTCAGACCGACTGGCTCACGCTTTACTCCCTTCAATACCGGGCCATGTCCCATATCTACAGAGTAATGAGGCGGTCCTAGGTATGTATTCCAGTCAGCCATTCCATTTTTAAATAAATCGATTTCTTGCGCGTGAAGCGTGATCGAGCTGCAAAGGATTAGTAGAATGCTACTGAATTTCATAATTAGACAATACGTATCTAATGTGGAACTCTTCATATTGAATGCCTAGACAACAGTATAGGGGAGAGGATGATTAATGATACAGATCTAACAGATTTGACTTCTTACAACCCTCAAAAAAAAGTTTACACCCGCTAGGATGTAAACTTTTTGAATGATTTTTAGAACGCAATTTAACTCTCTTCAGCTGCGGAAGAATTCATCTCCGGACCTTCATCTGAGTTGCTCTCATTCAAACCAGTTTCATCGTCTTCATCTTCAGCGACAACACGAGCGATGCTATTTAGCTTCTCACCATCTTTCAGTGTAACGAGCTTTACGCCTTGAGCATTTCTTCCTGTCTCACGGATAGTATCGATTTTGATACGGATAGACTGTCCATCAGATGTCATCATCATCAGCTCTTCGTCTTCACGAACGGATGCAGCTCCGATCACATCACCTGTCTTTTCTGTGCACTTCATGGTAATGATACCCTTACCACCACGTGTCTGTGATCTGTAGTCATCGAAGCTAGAACGCTTACCTAAGCCATTTTCAGAAGCGACTAGAAGTCTAGCATCTGGATTTACGAGACAGAGCCCTACGACGTAATCATCTTCACCTGGGCGTATGCCACGGACACCGCCAGTATTTCGACCCATCGCGCGTGCCTGCTCTTCATTAAAGCGAAGGCTGAGACCCTTACGTGTCACGAGAACTGCTTCGTCATTACCTGAAGTCAGGCGCACATCGATCAGCTCATTTCCTTCATCTAACTTAATCGCGATAATACCATCTTTCCGGTAATTCTTGAAGTCATCTAGACTTGTCTTCTTCACTCGACCACTTCGAGTCGCAAAGAGGACGTAACCACTACCTTCACCGAAGGTAGCGTCATTCCCATCTTCATCCAAGCGACGCTCTAGACGAAGAGTCGCAGCGATTTTTTCTTCAGCCTGTAGATTGAGGACATTATTAATAGAGCGGCCCTTAGAGGCACGAGAGCCTTCAGGAAGTTGGTATACCCTCTCCACATAGACACGGCCAGTGTTCGTAAAGAACATGAGATAATCGTGAGCGGCAGCAGAGAAGAGATGCTCGACAAAATCTTCTTCATCTTGGTTCGCTAGCTTCGTCTGAAGCCCCTTCACACCCTTACCTCCACGCGCCTGCGTGCGATATTCACTAGCAGGAGTGCGCTTAATATTTCCGCGATGAGAGAGCGTCACGATCATGCCTTCGTTCGCAATGAGATCTTCAATGGCAATTTCACCATCATCAGGGACAATTTCACAGCGGCGCGGCGTAGCATGCTTTTCCTTAATCTCTAGTAATTCGTCTTTAATAATCGCGAGCACGCGAGATTCTTTTGCTAGGATATCGAGGAAGTCTTTGATCTCTTCGAGAACAGCATCGTAGTCCCCTTTTACCTTATCTTGCTCCATTGCTGTGAGCTGATAAAGACGAAGCTCTAAGATACTATTGACCTGACGCTCAGTGAAGACGTAACGACCATTCTGCACAGATGGTTGATCACGAATAAGAATGCCTAGCTGTTCCGCTGTAGCGACTGGGAAGTCATAGGCTTTCAGTTTAGCGCGTGCTTCATCACGGTTTTTTGACCCGCGAATGATTTTGATAAAGTCATCAAGATGGCCAAGAGCTAAGAGAAACGCTTCAAGCACTTCAGCACGATTTTCAGCTTTCTTTAAGAGATAACGCGTGCGGCGAATGACAACCTCGCGGCGATGTTCGATGTAAGCGTCAAGCGCATCTAACAGACCTAACTGCTTAGGGCGACGATTGTGAATCGCAAGCATGTTTACGCCGAATGACGTCTCCATTGCTGTAAGTTTATACAAATTATTGACGACAACTTGCGGGCGAGCGTCACGCTTAAGTGTGATCTCAATGCACGTATTCTCATCCGAGAGATCGCGCATACCTGAAATGTCAGTCAGAACCTTCTCTCTGACGAGCTCAGCTATACGAACCTGGAGGGTCGCGCGGTTCACACCGTGAGGCACATCTGTAATGGTTATGATAGAAGCTCCAGTCGGACTCTCTGAAACCTCCATGTAGCCGCGCATCTTTATGCTACCACGGCCTGTGGAGAAGTAACTATCAATGCCTTTAAATCCACGGATCTGACATTTCACAGCGAAGTCAGGCCCTTTGATATACTGTTTCATCTCCTCCAGAGTAATCTCTGGATTATCAATGCGAGCGCAAACTCCATCGATCACCTCACCTAAGTTATGAGATGGGATGTTTGTCGCCATACCAACTGCAATACCTGTTCCTCCATTTACTAGGAGATTAGGAATAGCAGCAGGAAGAACGACAGGCTCTTTTCCTACCTCATCGTATGTTGTTTGAAAATCGACAGTCTCTTTTTCTAAATCAGACAGCATCGCAGAGCCCATGTGAGTCATGCGAGCCTCCGTGTATCGCATAGCTGCAGCGGCATCACCCTCGACAGAGCCGAAGTTCCCCTGCCCGTCTACGAGTATTTCACGCAGTGTCCATGGCTGAGCCATATTCACGAGAGTCGAATAAATAGCAGAATCACCATGTGGGTGATACTTACCCATCGTCTCACCAACGATACGCGCACACTTTAGGTGCGCCTTAGCTGGAGAGAGAGACAGGTCATTATGCATCGCATAGAGCAAACGCCTTTGAGAGGGTTTAAGTCCGTCTCGAGCATCTGGAAGAGCCCGTGAAATGATCACGGACATCGAATACTCGAGGAACGATTGAGACATTTCGTCCTCAACGTTTATGGATTTAATTTCGTCTGAAGCCATTGGAAAATATTATTATAAATTTAGTATTCGTTACTAATTAGACATCGAGATTACGGACGTTGAGAGCATTATCCTCGATGAAGCGCTTACGGGGTTCAACGATGTCACCCATAAGCACATCGAACATTTTATCTGCCTCGAGAGCATTTTCTTCATCTAGGCGGACTTGGAGTAATACACGATTCTCTGGGTCCATTGTGGTGTTATAAAGTTCTTTAGCATTCATCTCACCGAGTCCCTTGAATCGTTGGATACGCATGCCTTTTCTGCCTACTTCTAAGACTCGGTCCAGAAGATCAAAGAGGTTGAAAAGTGGGACGACTTCTGTGTCTTCGCCTGTGCCATCTACGACTTCGTAGAGAGGCTTATCATCTGAGTAGAATGGATCAGTCGTCATACCTAGTTCATTGATACGAGCTAGGATCTTATCAATCGAGGAGGCTTCGTGCAATTCATGGACGACAGCACGGCGAAGAAGGCCTTTATATTTCTCTTTGTATTCAGCCATTTCTTCTTCCGTGAGTTCTTCGTTCAAAAGACGAAGATCACGATTCTCTGCTGCATAAGTCAGAAGCTCGCTCTCTGTATCGAAGTAAAAGAGTTCTTCATCGTTACCAGTCCGAACGCGCACCATAAACTCGGGAAGTTTGCCATTTCTACGTTGTTCTAGTAGCTCTTGGAAAGATCCACCATTCCCCTCGACGACTGTGACGTAACGGCGAAGATTCGCAAGGTTGTCTAACACTCCACGAAGGAGGTCTGGCTCTAAAACATTGTCAGTGCCGTATTGGCGAATTTTTACATCATCAGACCCGAGACGAATAAGAATCTCGTTCAGGGCTTCATCGTCAGGAATGTATTCTTCGCGTTTCTTACGTGTGACTTTATAGAGTGGAGGCTGCGCAATATAGAGATAGCCAGCCTTCACGAGTTCCTGCATATGTCGGCAGAAGAATGTCAGGAGCAATGTGCGGATGTGAGAACCATCGACGTCGGCATCTGTCATGATGATGATCTTGTGGTAGCGGACTTTTTCGATGTCGAAGGCTCCTTCTTGCTCTCCATCTCCGATACCAGCACCGATCGCTGTGATCATTGCCTGAATTTCTTTATTCTGAAGGGCGCGGTGAAGACGTGCTTTCTCAACATTTATCACCTTACCACGAAGCGGTAAAATCGCCTGATTCGTCCGATTACGGCCTGACTTAGCAGAACCACCCGCGGAGTCACCCTCCACTATGTAAATTTCTGATTTAGCAGGATCACGCTCTGAGCAGTCGGCCAGCTTACCAGGAAGACCACCACCGGACATCACAGACTGTCTAACTGTTTCGCGGGCTTTACGGGCGGCTTCGCGAGCACGGGCAGCATTGACGGCCTTATCGATGATTTGCTTCGCTAGATTTGGATTCTCATCGAAGTAATCCTGAAGTCCATCGTAACAGATCGATCCGACAACACCTTCGATCTCGGCATTTACGAGCTTATCTTTCGTCTGCGAGCTGAAACGCGGATTAGGCATTTTCACACTAATCACGCACACAATTCCTTCGCGGACGTCGTCACCTGAAAGCGGTGGATCTTTGTCTTTAAGAATTTTGTTCGTCTTGGCGTAAGCATTGATAGAGCGCGTCAACGCGCCACGAAATCCTGTGAGGTGAGCCCCTCCGTCAGCATTCGGGATACTGTTCGCAAAACACAGAATATTGTCTTTGTAAGAGTCGTTATATTGAAAAACGATATCAGCAAAGACATCGTCCTTCGTGACCTTTCCATCATAATCAACTTCGACCTCGCGCTTACCATGAAGAACGACTGGAGACTCGTGAATGAGCGTTTTGGATTCGCCAAGCTGGGTGACGAATTCTTTAATACCATCTGCATAGTAGAATTCAGTCTTTTTAGCAGACTCAGGGCGTTCGTCTTCGAGTTCAATGCGTAAACCAGGGTTAAGGAATGCAAGCTCTCTTAGGCGAACAGATAGGCGATCAAATTCAAAGGCGATCGTATCAACAAAGATAGTGGCATCTGGGAAGAAGGTGACCTTTGTTCCAGTCACGCTAGCTGGAACAGCTCCGATCACCTTAAGTTCTTCTGTCGTCTTTCCACGCTCGAACTTGATTTGATAAAGCTTCCCATCACGCGAGACTTCACACTTGAACCAATCGGAGAGCGCATTGACGCACTTAGCTCCGACACCGTGAAGACCTCCGGAATATTTATACGCTCCTTGGCCAAATTTACCACCGGCATGGAGGCTAGTGAGAACGAGTTCCACAGCAGGGATGCCAAACTTAGGGTGAACGTCTACAGGGATACCACGGCCGTCATCCGATATGGAGCAAGAGCCATCGATGTGTAAATTCACCTTGATGATATCACAATATCCGGCGAGGTGCTCATCGATAGAGTTATCTAAAACCTCGAAAACGCAGTGATGAAGACCACGCACATCAGGATCGCCAATATACATGCCTGGACGCTTTCGGACAGCATCGAGGCCTTCTAATTTATCGATCTGAGAGGCGTCATAAGACTGGTCTGAGGAGACGTTTGTATTCGCCTCTTCGACTGGCTCTTGTGGTTCATTTTCTGGATCTGCCATAGACCTGAAAAGCTTCTGAAATTCAGGTCATGACGGCAAGGTGTTTCGGAAAAAAATAACGGCTTTTTTGGAGTAAAATTTTATCGTTTTTATAAAAGAATTTTACTCCTTTTTATGAGCCCGTGGGAGTTAGGCGCTGCAGGTAAAACGCGTTTAAAGACCGAGCAAATTCCGTTGCCAATTCAACAAAAGGTCTTCTGGCTGAGCCTCCGCACCTGGCAGGCACAATGCCTCCATAGTTGCACGGGCAATGATCAGCGATGGATCTATTTCGAGCTCTTTCGCTCGAGCGTCGCGGATGGCTTGCAACGCTGCGACTCTCGCGTCAAATTCATCATCTAAGCGACGGCGTTTCCCCTTTGGACGAATAGGCCAATCTTCTTTAGGCTCAGCTTTCGCCTGATTCAGAGCGTCATTGAGACGCTTTCTCCGCTGATTCCGATAACGATCCGGAACTTTCACTGTCCCATCATTCGCGAGTATATCACACCAGCGGATTATCTCCTTATTCGTGATGACCATGTAGGATGGCCTATCCCATTCAGCAGCTTCTTTATCTCGCCAATACCAGAGAGCCCGTAGATAGCACAAGCCTCGAGAATTGAGTTTGCCAGCTCCATTGATACGCCAAGGCTCAGGATTTTCTATAGCAGTGCGATTAAGGACTTTATCACGAGCAGCTTCACAGCTCTCGACGAACCACTCGTAGCGGCCTTTTTCCTTTAAACCTGCGACAATTTTCTCAGCCAACGGGAAGAGGTAGACAACATCGTTTAGAGCATACTCGCTCATCTTAGGTGTCAGTGGACGTTTCCCCCAATCTGCCTTCTGCGAACTTTTCTCTAAAGTAATGCCGAGATAATCTTCTACGAGATTCCCGTAGCCAAAGCGCTGAGCTCCGAGTAGGCGTGCACCTACTTGTGTATCGTAGACGACAGGAGGACAGACATCCATAGAGCGTAAGAGCATCGTCATATCGTAGTCTGCCCCGTGCATCCATGTGTGGCTGGTTTTTAAAAAATCAGCTAATATGCCTAAATCATCGATCGCAAGTGAATCAATCAGCTCATGCCGAGTGCCATCACTGATCTGCACCAGACATAAACGTTCTGAATAGCGGTAGAGGCTATCAGCCTCTGTATCAACTGCTGTGATTGGCTGACTCTGTGAGCGGAGTGGCTCAAGCCAAGCGTCCAATGCTTCCTTCGTCTCTATCATAGAATTTATCCGTGAGGATTAACGAATTCCAGAGAGGAGGAGTTCAGCATTCGTAGACGTGCGATCGAGATTCTTAATCAGCATCATAATCGCATCTCCAACTGGAAGCTGAGACAACTGACGACGAATATCTAACACCTTCGCCATTTCGTCTTTATGATATAAGCGGTCATCATTCCGAGTGCCACTCTGCGGAATATGAATAGCTGGCCAGACTCGACGTTCAGCAAGCTCTTGATCGAGTTTGATCTCCATATTTCCTGTGCCCTTGAATTCTTCGAAGATCACCTCGTCCATACGGTTCTCTGTTTCGACGAGAGCCGTTGCTAGAATAGTGAGGCTTCCGCCTTCTTCACAATTACGAGCAGCATTAAAGAACTTACGGCTTTGCTGCAGAGCCTTTGAGCTAATGCCGCCGGAGCCAACAGGACCGCCTCGGATAGCGGAATTATGCCCACGAGCGAGTCGTGTGAGAGAATCAAGAAGTAAGACGACATCTTTCCCTTGTTCGACGAGACGCTTGGCTCGTTCAAGGGCAAGATCTGAGACTTGTGCGTGCCGCATATGGGATTCATCAAAGGTGGATGAATACACAGTTGCCTCGACTGTTTCTTCAAAATCTGTGACCTCCTCTGGACGCTCATCTAGTAGAAGAATAACAAGTTCAGATTCAGGATGGTTTTCTTGAATAGACTTTGCAATTTGCTTGAGGAGAATCGTCTTTCCTCCACGTGGTGGAGCAACTATGAGTCCGCGTTGACCCTTTCCTAATGGAGCGACCAAATCCACGACACGCACAGACACAGGGCCTTCCTTTCCACGCTCTAAGACAAAGCGTTTATCTGGAAACATGGCAGTCAGCTGATCAAAGTCCTTAGGCTTTTTAAAATCTTCAGCTGCTACTCCATCTATAGTAATGATAGAATCTGCGGCGAGGTATTTATCACGCCCTCGTGAAGGACGCAATGAAACAGTAATGATCTGCCCCATACAAACTCCAAACTCTGAGAGCATCTGACCTTGGATATAAATGTCATCAGCAGAGACTTTGAATGAACGGAGTGGATCACGCAGCATACCGAATGCTTCTTTAGATCTTTCTACGATTCCTGTCACTTGGCACTCGCTTCCCTCTTTGAGGTAAAAGGAAACGAGTTCGTAGACGAGTTGAGCTTTCGTGGCATTAGCAGGGATGCGAATAGGCAGAGCCTCCAAGAGAACATATAGTTCGGGGAGCGGGAGTGCTCTCAGATCGTTAACATTCACTAGCTTTGGAATGTCATATGTAGGCTCAACTTTTTCAGCAGTAGCTGTTGCTTCGGTTTCCGGTGCTTCCGGAATTTCGGTATCTTCACTCATGTGTGTTTAAATGGTGTATCAAAGACCGTATTTGTGACTCTAAGACACGTTTCGGTCCTTCATTCCAGAGAACGAATGAGGCTCGCTTTATCTTCTCTTCTACACTGAGTTGAGCCGATAGAATTCTGGAAATTAAATCATCGTCAAATCCGTTACGCGCTTTAAGGCGAGTTATCTGAGTTTCGCGTGAAACTGCTACCACAACACTGTGGTCATAACCAAAATCAAAGCTGTTCTCAAAGAGAAGCGGAACATCTGCAACGAACACTGATGACATCTTTGATTTAAACCAATCTGCCTTCCTTGCAAGACATTCCTCACGCACACGTGGATGGAGAATATTTTCAAGAGCTTTACGATGAGTAGGTCGAGCAAAGGTTAATTCTCGTAAGTAAGATCGATTCGCTCTCCCTTCATGAGTGATCACTTCTGGACCGAATTCTTCTAAAAGTGCTTCATGAGTCGCAGAATCAGAGTCTAGCAATGATCTTACTTCAGAATCGCAATCAAAGAATTCGAGTTCCGGGATGAAAGTCTTCAAGAGATTAGCAGCCGTCGACTTGCCTGAAGCAATGCCTCCAGTGAGTGCTAATGTTAACTTTATCTGCTCATCACTCTGCATCATCGTTCCTTCAATTATAGTTCGTCATAGCAGCTTATATAAACAAAAAAGCCGTCCTCATCAGAGAACGGCTTTTGTAAAAATTCTTAGAATTGAGAATTATAATCCAAGTTCAGGAAGAATACCTGAACCACCTCCACTAGTATTGAGTTCGCTCGCAGAGACTCCACCACCCTGAAGACGACGCCCAGTTGGATCAATGATCTCAGCAGTAACGAAGATGATGAGGTTGGACTTAATACGATTCTCCGCCTTTGTCTGGAAGAGACGTCCAATGATTGGGATATCACCAAGGATAGGCACCTGATCTTCCACATTCTGAACATCTTCGCGCATCAAGCCACCAACTGCAACAGTGTGACCATCATAGATAGTGAGACTTGTGTTCACACGACGTGCTGAGAAGACAGGCTGCTCAATACGGTTTTCAGTGATTGTGACTGGAGATGGATTACCAAAGGCATCTGTTCCAGGTGACTGAATCGGTGAACCGTAGTTTACGAATCCTTCGAACTCAACGATCTCAGGCACAAAGCGGAGATTGATTGTGTAATCATCAGCACCAAGTGTTGGCTCGATCTCGAGAGTTACACCAGTGTTACGAGTTTCGAATGCTGTAGGTGTTGCAGGTGTGACAGGGAAAATACCTGCACTCTGTGCCTGCTGGCCACCGCCGAATGGGTTAAGTGGGTTAACAACACCGCCGCCACCGAAACCACCGCCGATACCAACACGGTTTGGAAGCTCTGGTGGTTCATACTCAGTTGGGTAGATAAACTCACGAATGATCTCAATCGTCGCCACTTGTCCTGACTTAGCCAGAACGCTCGGTGCGGTCATGATATCAGTTCCGCGCTTTTGCTGAAGTCCACGTAAAATCATCTGAACCTGGCCATCTGTGAAAAGACCAGTCAGTGAAAGAATACCTGGTGCAACGTTACTTGCCTGAGCAGAGCGGTTTGGATTGTTCAGGACTGCATCAATGCTATTACTATCAATCGCGAAATCGCCTGAACGATTACCTGATGTAAGGATGCCTTGAGTCGTCGACGTTCCACCAGTTGCTGATGGATTAACTGAGCGGTTATTTACACGGTTAATGAAATCTCCAGGCTGGCGACCAGATCCTGCGCCCTGAGTT
>CALFDI010000306.1 GCA_937952875.1 uncultured Verrucomicrobiales bacterium | reverse complement strand
GTTTTTGGTCCCTGAGTGAGTGTGCCGTCTTTTAAAATACGAGCACGTAAGCCGCCATTCCCTTTGAGCGCATCTTCCGCTCCTGGCGCGCAGGCTTCATCCATCCAATAACATGGTCGGCACTCCTCAGAGCCTTCGAACTCGATGCCATCAATCCAGAATGTTTTGCCAATCAGATCGTTAAGATCTAGGCCACTCACTAGGACGTTTCGGCGAAATGCAGTAGGCTCGACTTTCTTTCCGATCACCTTTTCCAACTCTCGCCACACGGCGACATCAAAAAATGTGATCTGTCCTTTATAATCTTCTTTATACTCGAAGAAGCGGTCGCCTTTAATCCCCTTCCCCTGAACGCACTCGATCTCGTCAACACTTACGATTTCATGTTTGAGAGAGCCTTTCCCGTGACGGCCAAAGTAATTATGACCGGGAGAGATGAAAATGTCTTCAATCGTGAGTTCTAGATCCATGCTGGCGATTAACGGTGACGGATATCTTCTGCAGATTCGTGGAAAATCGCGTCTTCCGAGACGTTTACCGAAAGAGCGGCTACACGCTGAAGTGAGCGTGCGATAAAGATCAAGTGGAGATAGTATTCGCTCAGTTCACTGGTTTCTTCTAACTGATGAGTAAACTTTTTAATGAGGGCTTTGATATCCTTTTTTGCCGAAGAGTAGTCATCATCTAGCTGGTCGGCGAGATCAACATCTCCATCGATAAAGCTACGAAGAGCCTTTTCAAAGATACTATCGACTTTAGAGAAAATAGGCTCAAGCAACTGGGAATCTGCGAGATCATAATTAGCAATCACCTTACGGCTACGCTTAGCGATGTAGACCGCGTGATCGCCCATGCGCTCCATGCTACGAGAGATACTCATAGTGGAGAGCACTAGTCTCAGATCACTTGCTACCGGACGATACTTTAGCAAGGTCTCCATGCTGATCTCATCCACCGCTATCTCATGCTGATCGATAACATCATCATCGGCAACGACTTGGTTACAGAGGTCCTTATTTCTCTCTAGTAGGCCGCGGACAGAAAGCTCTACGTTCTGGCGAGTGATTCGTCCCATCTCGAGCAGCTCACTTCGGAGTTTATGAAGTGTTGCATCAAAGGAAGCGAGGATGTGTGTGCGTTTAGGCATAGAATAAGATAAGTAATATATTAACCAAAGCGACCACTAATGTAGTCTTCCGTCCGTTTTTCTTTAGGTGCTGAGAAAAGGTCTGTCGTGTCGGAATACTCGATCAGTTCTCCGAGATAAAAGAAGGCTGTGCGATCAGAGATACGGCTCGCCTGCTGCATGCTATGCGTTACGATGACGATGCTAAACTGCTCTCGCAACTCGTTGATCAGCTCCTCGACTTTCGCTGTCGCTATGGGGTCAAGAGCCGAGCACGGTTCATCCATGAGTATGACTTTAGGCTGCACCGCAATGGTGCGAGCGATGCAAAGACGCTGCTGCTGGCCACCAGAAAGCCCGAGAGCTGATGAATTGAGGCGGTCTTTTACCTCATCCCAGAGGGCTGCTCCACGCAGGGACTTTTCGACTGCAGTAGCGAGATCTGATTTATTCTTTATGCCCTGAATGCGGAGTCCGTAGGCGACATTTTCAAAAATGCTCTTCGGGAATGGATTGTATTTTTGGAAGACCATCCCGACCTGCTTTCTGAGCTCGATCGCATCGACGGTCGGCGCATTGATATCTTGCCCCATGATTTCGATCTTTCCGCTCGTGACTTTAGCAGTCTCGATCAGATCATTCATGCGGTTAAAGCAACGCAACAAAGTCGACTTTCCACAGCCAGACGGCCCGATGAAGGCGGTCACTTGTTTTTCAGGAATGTCGAAGGAGACATTCTTAATGGTGTTAGTTTTGCCCATGTCGTAGCTAAATGACACATCATCGAGCGTGATTATGGGACTTGAGATAACCTCTTGGGTAGACATAGAAATATGTGAAAAACGGGGAGAAGAGAAAATAGATTACCACTTAAGGCTTTTGCGAATTCTATTACGAAGAAAAACAGACAGTCCTGCGAGAGACATCACAAGCACCATGAAGACGAAGATCGAGCCCTGCTGCATTGGTTTAGTAAATTCACTCTCTGGAAGCTTCGCGAGTGTGTAAATGTGATACGGCATGGCCTGAACGGAGTCTGTGAGAAGGTCTGATAGCCAAAATAATCCTCCGTTATTGCTTTCTGCACCTGGCAGTGTGGCCTTTGCCGCGGCAGCAGCTGTAAACATGATCGGAGCAGTCTCGCCTGCGACACGCGTCACACCGAGTATCGATGCCGTGAGCATACCAGAAAAGGCATATGGTAAGACAGCAGTGCGAATCATCTGCCACTTGCTAGCGCCGAGAGCAAGTGACGCTTCTCGGAAGCCCTTTGGCACCGCCCTAAGAGACTCCTCACAAGCCGTAATTATTATAGGTAACACCATAATAGCCAGCGTAATAGCTCCAGCTATAAGAGACGTCCCCCAGCCTTCAAAGCTAACGTATCCGTGATCCATAAAAGGGATGCGGAAAAAGCCAATAACGGCGTCCTGTTCTGCCTGAGTGAAGTCCCTATCGTAGCGAAGAACAGGGAGCCAACGGCTGAGGCAGAAGAATCCGAAACCAAAGAGGCCAAACACAATAGACGGAACACCAGCGAGGTTGAGAATAGCGAGACGAATGGTGTTCAGGAAGTTACCAGGCCGGGCATACTCGCTCAAAAAGATCGCCGCAGAGATCCCAACCACGAGTGAGATGAGCATACAAATGATCACGAGAAGAGCCGTGCCGATCAGTGGCCCTGCGATGCCACCTCCGGCATAAGAAAAGCGCTTTTCCTCCTCGATCTGTATCTCTGGATTATCGGCCTTCCATTTCTCAATATTAGAAAAGGACACCTTGTGAACAGTCCCGTCGCCCTCCTTCAAGACAATGAGAGTCTGCGGAGATTCTGTAAGGAACTCACTGTTGAAGCCGTCTGAATTGAAAAGCGTCGGCAGGCCCTGATAGGTGATGATGCCAAAGATCGTAATCGCGAAAGCGATGATCATGTATGTGGCGATACCAAAACCAATGCGGCCCAGCTTTTCAGCGCGCTTTGCCCCACCTTTGGTTTCTGCAAATGGATTACTCATGATTTAGGGAATTATCCTTTTAAGGAATAGCGGCGGATAAGAGTTTGCGATATGTAGTTGACCGTCAATGAGATCATGAAAAGGACCAGTGCGACCATGAAGAGAGCTCGCCAGTGAAGAGACCCTTGATTCACCTCTCCCGTCTCTTGGGCAATAAGACCAGTCATGGTGTGAACTGGCTGGGTGAGCACACCTAATCCATCTGAGAAGTCAGGAATGGAAATCTTATTTCCGGCAACAAGGAGAACAACCATGGTCTCCCCTATCACACGACCAAATCCGAGGAGAATCGCCGCAATGATTCCAGAAATGGCAGTCGGAACAATCACGCGGAGGACCGTCTGAAACTTCGTCGCTCCCAACGCGAAAGAGGCATCACGGAAAGCACTCGGCACGTTATTAATCGCATCCTCTGCGAGTGTGAACACCGTCGGCACAGCCATCAGAGCTAGAAGAATGCCTGCATTTAAGACATTCAGACGTTCCTGCATGGGAATCCCGAGGAATTCCGCGCCATCACGGAGGCTTTCTCCCAGAATTAGGATACCGAAGAGGCCGAGAACGACAGATGGGATCGCTTGGATGAACTCAATCGTAGGCTTGATAAATGTCGCTTCACCCTTCGATGCTAGCTGATTGGTATAAATCGCAGCTGCAACAGAGAATGGAACAGCAATACAGAGAGCAACAATGGAAATTAGCAACGATCCCGTGAAGAGAGGGAGAAAGCCATAGAAGTCCTGCCACGAACTATTTGTCACCCAGTCCGCACCGAGGAAGAATCCCGTAACGCTTTTGAAAAAGCCGACTTTTTCATCATGACGCCATTGATTAAGCGTCTCCGTCCGGGCTGTGACGACTTCGCGAGCTTTCACGAGTTCTGGAGTGGCCTGCTTGAGTCTCTCTTGAGCCAGTGAGTCAGTCAGAGTCGCTGGATCAGGTAAGTTTTCTTTCGCTGTCGCAATCGCCTGCAGTAAGTTTTTTGAAATCTCATTCGCCCGCGGAGTCGCTTCGTAGAGAGGTGCGACTTCTTTATCCCAGTCTGGAGCTGCTAGGATAACAGCATCTGCCTGCTCTTGAGCTTTTTGACGTGCTTCTGGAGTTGGAGCATTTTGGACAGCTTCTAGATACGCAGCCTTTCGCTCTGCTGCTGTCTTAAGCGTAACGCCTTTATCCTTCGCGGCAGCGGCGACATCTCGTAACTCAAGCCAGAGTTTCTCGAGAGGTTTTACAGAATCACGGAGTGCATTTCGCGAGATAGCGAACTCAGCGACCTTCGCGTCGACCGCCTTCTGGAGCTCCATCTGAAAAGGCGACATTCCTTGATCAGGCTGCATCTGACGCAGAGCATCTTTCACGTCTTCTGAGAGGGAGCTTTGCTGTAACACAGCAGCCGAGACGTCAGCCTTCCATGCCGTTCTTAGGTTTTTCTCCAGAGTCTGAGCAGCTTCTAGAGTGGCTTGAGCACTTGCCTTATCAGCCTCCTCTGCATCATCGAATTCGTCTTGAGCATCTTCTAGCTCATCATTGGCATCATCCCACTCATCGTAAGCCTCTTCAGCGAAGTCGAGCACCTTATTACGAGCAGTTGCAAAGGCGGTGATCTTTTCAAGTTCAGCAGCACCAGCATTCGCTCGCTCGATATTATAGGCCTGATCGACCAATGCATATGCTGATTTTTGGGCCTTATATTGGTCTTCGAGCAGAGTGACATATTCCTGTCCACTCTGGCGGAAGAGTTGGAGACTCTTGTGATAGTCAGGAAAAAAGAAAACGGCCTCTTTGATCAAGAAGCCACATATCGCGAGGAGGAAAACAATCGCTAAGAGAGCATTCCCCCCGAAGAACTTCTGAATCCAGCTGTCTTTACTGATGCCCAAAAGAGTAGACCGTCCCTTTTTAGAGAACGAACGCTGTGAGTCGGAGTCGCTTGAGCGAGACTGCTTGGACATGTGGGAAGAGAAAGGTGAAACGATGAAAACGAGAAGCCAAAACGTTAGGCAGTCACAAAAAAAAGACCTACCAGCTTTTTGATCAGCTGATGGGTCTTAGAAAGGTGTCTTGAGTGACAGATTCGTATTACTCAGAAGGAACTGGGATGAAGCCAACCTTTGAGATCACTTCTTTTCCTTTTTCTGATGAGATTGACCAGTCAATGAACTTCTTCGCCTCACCTGTAGGCTCGCCAACTGTGTAGTAGTAAAGCTTACGTGCGAGTGGGTATTTCGCGACCTTTGATGGCTTAGCTGATACGCCTTCGACCTTAGTCGCCTTCAGGCCTTCTGTGCCAGCATAGGCAAGACCGACGTAGCCGATTCCATTCACATTCTTTGAGACTTCCTCAGCGATCTGCTGATTTCCAGCCATCTTTTGAGTGTCAGAACCGTAGTCGCGCTTGTTCATGCCAAGCTTCTGGAATGTCTTATATGTGCCTGATGATGTATTCCGTGTGTAGACTGAAATAGAACCTGGAGCACCGCCAACCTGGCTCCAATCAGTGATATCACCTGTGAAGATATCTTCGACCTGCTTGAGAGTGAGGTTACGAACTGGATTCTTATCATTTACTACGACAGCGATCATGTCCCATGCTGCTGTTGTCTCAACGAGCTCTTCGCCTTTTGCGATAAAGTCGTTCTTTTCCTTATCCTTGACGTCACGAGATGACATGCCGATCTCGGCTGTGCCAGCGAGGAGAGCAGTGAATGCGCTAGAAGACCCTTCAGCAGCGATTTCAAAACCAGTATTATTTCCCGCTGCTTTGTAAGCCTCGGAAAGCTGAGGCACCATCTTAGCGCCAAGGGTATCAGACCCCTTAATGACAAGTTTAGTTTGAGCGCTTACAGCCATGATGCCTGTAAGGAGGAGGGAGGTAGCAAATGTTGTAACTTTCATTGTAGTCAGTATCTTATTTAAAAAGAAGGTGTCCCGTAAGACGTCCGTATAATCTTCTGAATTCATGTATGGTCCAAGAGACTTATGGGGCAATTTTGTCACTTTAGGACAAGTTACCATGTGACACGCCCGACACACAAAGGAAAAAGCCCAGATCCGTCAGTGACGAATCTGGGCTTAGATAGGTTGAGTCGGAGTCTTTCAACTCCTGTTCCTGATCGACCTAAAAGTGTTTAGAAGAACATGCGGAAGGCGCCTCCGTAAGTCACAGACTCACTGGTGCCTTGGTCAGACTTCAGATTATCATACTCGACTCCGAAAAGGAACTTCGCATTGTGACCGCAGAGTTTGTAAACGATACCACCGTAAACACTCTGATGCTGATCGCCACGGCCACCAGTGTTCGAATTCAGAGTTGTATCACCGCTGCGAGTGTAACGGCTGTTTACGCGGATTCCCTGATCTGCATTAGCTCCCTGATATTGATAGCGGAAGACGACTTCGAGTTGATCATTTACTTCATAACTCGGGAGGACAACCAAGGCGTGGAAATCACCACCACGGTCACCATTTCCACGATTTCTGCCGTAGATACCATTCACAAGAAGTTCGTAAGGACCACGCTCCATAACATAAGCTGCAGAGACAGCGTAATCGATATCGACCTCTGTGCTGCCGCTACCACCTTCAGACTCATTATCGACTTTCAAGAAATCGAGAGTGAGAACATCGTCCTTAGTGAATTCATAGCTGGATTGAGCCCAGAAATAAGTGCCGCTTTCAGTATCGAAATCGTAAGACAGCTCATCAGTCTCTTCGTTAGAGAAATATCCAAGTGAGCCAGACCACGCACCTTTTGAAGCAGAAAGCTTAAGGCCTGTGCCGTCTCCACCACGGACGTAGTTTGCGATTGCTGAGCGCTCGATTGTTTTAATCTTCTTAGAAGAAAGGAGCTGCTCACCACCAAATGAGAGCTTCTGCTTTCCAAAAGCTACTTTTGCAGAGTCAAAATACCCTAAGTCAAAAGCCTTACCTGCATCGAATGTCAAAGCTGCAGATTGAACAGATTCATAGCCAAATCCGAGATCTCCACCAGAGCGACGATCATCATCAGCAAAGTTGAGCTCTGCCTTTAATTTGAAAAAGTTTAAGAAATCAATCTGTCCACCTCCACGAAGGCGGCGGAGTTCTTGAATTGTTCCGCTGAAGTCACCACCAGCTGCATCATCACCATCGATGTAGACGGCTTGATAGTGTGCGCGGCCAAAGAGCTTCACTCCCTGAATGATAGGATTTGATTTATCTTTGTAGAGCTGACCTGGAGCATTCTTAAGGAAGTCACACCAGTCACCGTTATTAATTTCTGGAGTAGACTCGATCGGCCCAACTGAAGGACCGGCAAATGTTGGAACTGTCGAGATGGCTGCTGCGAGAGCGATACCACCTACGAGGGAACGATTTGATTTCATTTTTAAATGTCTTTATTGGGGGAGAAATAAGACTCCGCCTAACTAGCGTGACTCTTACTTAAATGCTTCAGCTCGAGATGCTTCACCAAAAGTGGCATATCCGTTGCGAAAGCGGTCACATAAAATCACAAAAGCGTCACATGGCAATGTCACATTTATGGCGAATTTGTAACATTAGCTAGCTTCGTAACAACATGGGTCATCCGCGACCCAGTGCCCTGGCTTTGCCTCGATTAAAGGAAAGTCTTTCCCTATTGTTTCCTCGTAGCGGGGATGATTAATGCGGTGGCCAAAGGCGCTGCCTGCTGGCGGATCAATCGGTGAGGGAACGTCCCCTTCCAGAAGTATGCGTTCTTTTTTGACAGTCGGGTCAGGCACAGGAATCGCTGACAGCAAGGCTTTTGTATAAGCATGCAGTGGCTCTTTATAGATCTCGTCAGCTCCCGCCTGCTCTACAATTTTCCCAAGATACATGACAGCCACGCGGTCTGAGATGTGTTTCACGACAGCCAAATCATGAGCAATAAATAGATAGCTGAGCCCCATATCCTTCTGCAAATCTAGTAGAAGGTTCATCACTTGAGACTGCACGGAAACATCGAGTGCTGAGACAGGCTCATCGAGAACAAGTAACTTGGGCTCCAAGGCTAACGCGCGAGCAATACCAATACGCTGGCGCTGACCACCAGAGAACTCGAAGGAAAACTTGTCAGCCGCAGCGCGAGGAAGGCCAACTTTATCAAGCATCTGATCGACGCGCTGTCTTCGATCCGCCTTAGAGCCAATTCCATGAATATCGAGCGGCTCTGAAATGATCTGACGAACGGACAGACGCGAATCTAACGACTCTGCCGGATCTTGAAACATCATCTGAATGTCACGCCGGATCGGACGCATCTGGCTCTGCCTCAGTCCAACTAACTCGTGACCATCGAACTTGATGGAACCAGAAGTCGGATCTAACAGGCGCACAATCGCCTTACCTAGAGTAGACTTTCCACAGCCAGACTCGCCGACGAGTCCTAGCGTCTCACCTGGCTTAATCGTGAGACTTACGCCGTCGACAGCTTTCACCGACTTTGTCGCACGCTGAAAGACACCTTCCTTCACAGGGAAGTGCATTTTTAAATCCTGAACATCTAGTAACATTAAATTGACCCTCCTTCGTAGCATTTCGAACATGCCTCGACCCAGTGACCTGAAGCGATTTCTTTAAATTCAGGACGCTCTGGAGTATTTCGATTCATCCGTTGGCAAAAGCGGCATCCATCAACAAATTGCTGAATACTTGCCACTTGACCGGGAATCGTCTCCAGCTGTGTCTTGCGTTCATTCTCAAGACGAGGAATCGAGCTAAGAAGCCCTTTCGTATAGGCATGTTGTGGGTTTGCGAAAAGCTCTCGCACTGGTGCCTTTTCCACGATGCGGCCAGCATACATCACCACCACATCATCGCAGCTTTCAGCGATGACTCCTAAGTCATGCGTGATCATGATGACTCCCATATCATGCTCTCTCTGTAATTTCTCCAGGAGTTCAAGGATTTGAGCTTGGACAGTCACATCGAGCGCCGTCGTCGGCTCATCAGCAATGAGAAGATCTGGTCGACAGGCGAGCGCAATCGCGATGACGACACGCTGTCGCATACCGCCGGAGAGCTGATGCGGGTATTCCATGATCCTCTTTTCCGGAGCGGGAATCCCAACTTCTTTTAAGAGCTCTATTGATTGTGTGAGCGCCTCTTGTTTTTTGAGATCTTTTTTGTGAAGCATGAGCATTTCAGCCACTTGCTTCCCGACTCGTTGCACGGGGTTTAAAGCCGTCATCGGCTCCTGAAAAATAACACCTATCTCATCACCGCGCACGTCTTGCATGACTTCTGTCGATGCGCCAACTAGCTCGCGGCCTTTAAATGTGATATGACCACCTAAGATCTTTCCTGCAGGCTGTGGAAGAAGCTGCACGATCGACATAGCTGTCACGGACTTGCCGCAGCCTGACTCTCCTACGATACCGAGCGTCTTCCCCTTCTCTACTGAGAAAGAGACACCATCTACGGCACGAACGAGGCCGCCCTCAGTATCGAAACCAGTCTGTAAGTTCGAAATATCTAGTAACTTACTCATTATCACTCCCCCCTGTTTTATAATCATCCCACACCTGTTGCACTTCTGGGAACGTATCTCCCGCAGCCATCGCAGCCTGTGTCTCCTTCTTCACATCTTCATCGATCCAGAAGACGTGACTCTCGTATGGATAGTAAACTCCCTGAGGCATGAGGCGTGATGATGGCGTATCCGGCCACTTCACCCAGCGCCATGCGCCGAAGCGTTGGAAATCGACTTTATAAGCTGGGATAAACACTGCTTCATCGTGAAAGACCTGTTGCAGCTTATGAGACAACACTCGCATCTCATCTATACTACGTGATGCACGATATGCTTCTACGATCTTATCAATCGCGGGATCTGCAACGGAGTAAATATTATTGGTATCAGCCTTCAGCTCTCCCTTCGCATCATAGGCATTCTTACTATGAAGGAATTCGTAGTAAGCAGGTTTCGGTGGACTCGCTCCCCAGCCCCACCAGACGGCGTGATGTTTCTTCTGGCGAACGTATTTCCCTAAAACAGTCCCTTCCTGACTATCGAGTCGATACTCTAATCCAGCCTTCTTCGCTTCTTCTTTTAAAAGTCCCATCATCCGAGCAAGACGCGGATTTTCGCTATGTGTGATCGGGATTTCTAGGCGAGTTCCATCTGGTCTCCGCAAGATTCCATCATCGCCCTGCTCCGTGAAGCCTGCCTTTGCAAAGAATTCGCGCGCTTTATCAACGTCAAAGGGACGTGCTTTGATATCATCACGATCGAATAAGGCATAGCCTGTGGTGAAGTTATCTAGCCGCGAGTAATCACCTAAAAACACAACATCGATCACTCGTTGGAAGTTCGTCGCATAGTGAATACCTTCCCTGATGTTATCATCCTTTAGTAGGCCAATCCCAGAATTGATATGAAGACCGTAAGGCACACGTGGGTATTGATTGAAGAAGGTATAGCGCTCGATGTAGCCGTTAAAAACAGGTTCAATTTCACTTTTCTCATACCAATACTCAGCAGAAGAGAGTCCCGAGTAATCGATCTGACCGATGCGGAATAATTCGAAGGCCTTAGAGCCATCGCGCACGACTCGATAGACCATTTTGTCAGGGTTATAGCGGTATTGCCAAAATGGCTTTTTCTCACCCCACCAGTTTGGTTTTCGTGTGAGAGAAATAGAGACACCTTTGACGATATCTTCGTCTTTGACGTAGTAGGCACCCGTTCCAGGTGGGCGTTTCCAATTATACCGCTCCATGAAATCAGGACCGTAATCTGCGTAGAAAGTGGGAGACGCCGGCGGCAAGCCATCTGGCACACTTACCTCGAGGAATGGATCAGCTGTGGGAACGTGGAAGGCGACGACATCATCGCCATACCAAGTCATTCCAGACATGCTCTCTCGGAAATACTGTTTCCAATATGGCTCTACTGCGTAGTCAGAGAGGCGGATATACGCAGTTACCAGCATGTCACGGGCGGACACCTTCTCACCAGTCGTGTAAGTCGCGTCTGGATCTATGCGGTAATACACCGTCTTTCCTCCATCAGCTAGGGCCCACTCGGAAGCAGTCCCTGGGATTGCCTTCCCTGTGTGTGGATGAATTTCGACAAGATCGATTGATATCTCATCATAGAGGATACTTCGCCACGTGCCGTTCGCATTCGTGCCGAAGCCGCGCATAGTCGGCGGGAAAGTCACCATGTAAGAGTGAAATGCGCCGCCTTTCTTAGCTGCTGCATCTCCTATCTCTGGTTGATCTGATCCATTCTGCCAAACGAGATCTGCTGGGAGCTCTTCATTGGATCTGAACTGGAAGTAATCACCGTGCTCTTGTCTGGCTGATAAAACACTAAGACTCGTTTTCAGTTCAGTGAGCTTATCGCCCTCCGCTTCTGTTATTTCAGTCTTGAGAGATGTTATCTCTGTATCGAGATAGCGAGCGATGAACGCATTATACGTGTCGACGAATTCGTCCAAATCACGATTGAGATCACGTTTAGACTCTGCCTCATCTTCGCCGCAACTGCAGAGCAGTGCAGCGAGACAGACCAAGCTTAGCGAATAGAAAAATGACATACCTTATTTGTAGTAGGTGAACTTTTTAGGATCGAACGCCTCTCTCACAGCCTCTCCGACAAAAGTGATGAGGATAAGAAGCGTCACAAGACAAAAGAATGCAGAGGACACGAGCCACGGCTTCGATAGATTCTGCAAGCCATCTGCTAACAGTCGGCCCCACGTCGCGTATTCCGCAGGAAGACCGAAGCCTAAGTAATCGAGTGATGTGAGAGAGAGAATCACAGCTGAGACAGAAAAAGGCACCAGCGTGACAATGATCGCGACTGAGTTTGGCAAAATGTGCTTAAAGATTAATCGCGGCGTGGAG
>CALFDI010000305.1 GCA_937952875.1 uncultured Verrucomicrobiales bacterium | reverse complement strand
TCCGAAAAGAGGAACTCCTAGATCGCGAAGAGCGTAAAAAAGTCGAGGCTATCTACAATCAACTCACTGAACGTCTCCAATCTTTTCTCAGAGCTGAGACGCTCGAAGAAAAGGCCAAGTTCATTCGCCAACCTGATCGGGTCATTCCTCTGATGGAGAAATACTATGAAACAAACGAAATCGAAGTCATCACTGACGAGCGTTTCAGCGTATTTACTCCAGCGACTATCGATAATCGAGCCTTCTGGATCACAGCACTCGAGAATGAAGCTGGAGGTGATGATACACCTGTCCTCATCGAGCAAACAGAAAATGACGAGCTGCTCATAGATTGGGAAACCTTTGTGACTTACCAAGCTCACGATTGGGATCAGCTTTTGAAAAAACGCCCTGAGGGAGAATATCAGATGCGAGTGAAGGCAACGTTTTCAGACTACTTCCTTTATGAGTTTTCTGATCGATCAAAGTGGGGTTGCCTTTATTTGACTGGCCGTGGTGGTGAAGACGACCTTTATGGCTTTTATCAGCTAGATAAGCCTTTTGTTGAAGAGTTGAGACGCTATCTATCGCGCTCAAACGGCAAAAAACTCTCCATTGTGGTTACATTGACCTTTCCTCAAGACACCAAAACGGAAAAATCCGCTATCATAACAGACATTAAGTCTTTTAACTGGGTTTTCGTAGAGCCGATCGAAGAAAAGCCTGCGGAATAGCCAGCCAGTCAGTTATTTGATGAAAATAGGAATAGTAGCCAACTCTCGAAAGATCGAAGCTCCAGAGACGGTCCAAAAAGTGTATGATGTCTTCGCAGGCTCAGATGTTGAATTTATCTTAGAGTCAGAGACTGCGACGATGATGGGGGAGACTGCTTCCTCGCATTTTACTGACGGCACAGATCTTATTCTTTCTCTTGGTGGCGATGGCACCTTGCTCGAAACGCTGCGGCGTATGAATGGGGCTAATATCCCAGTCGCTGGCATTAATATAGGCACGCTCGGATTTCTCACAACATGTCAAGATGAGCAGCTAGCAGACTTCGCAGAGGCGGTGAAACGCAAGACGTATCAAGTCGTTGATCGTTCTATGATACAGGTAGAGCTCACAGACCTTGATGGGAAAAAGCACTGCGAGACTGCTGTCAATGAGGTCGTCATCGCGCGTGGTGAGACAGGCCGGATGGTCGCTCTCGAAGCGCGAGTGGATGGTGAACTCCTCAATGAATATAAAGCTGACGGACTCATAGTTGCTACACCCACAGGTTCTACTGCATACTCTTTGTCGGCTGGTGGGCCATTGATTGGGCCGAATGCTTGTGTCTTCGTGATTACTCCGATCTGCCCTCACAGCTTGAGCAACCGCTCGTTAATTGTTACTGATGATTCACGCGTAACAGTTCAGCCATGTGGCGAGGCTCATGAGCCTATTCTTTTCACAGTAGATGGACGGGAGTCCATCCGTGTGGACCCGTGTTCTGTGGTCACAGTGACGAAGGCGCCGAGCGCTCTCAGACTCGTCCGGATGCCTGATCATTCTTTCTACGAGACACTGCGACGCAAGTTACATTGGCATGGTGGCTAGGGAGAAAAGTATCGCTGGCAATTTTTTGACAAACTGCTTAATTCTCGGCGTGTTGAAAAAGCTGCTTCTCCTCCTCCTTGCGCCTTGCGCTGCTCCGGCGGCGACTTTGGTGCAGACTGATGGCGAAGAATCAGTCGTCCCACGCGCTGAAATCGTAGAAAAAGCTGCTCGTTCACAAGCGGTAGACGAGAAAAAGTCGCGTTTTTCCACTCTAACGAAGCGTTACTTCTCTCCAGTCGCACGCGCCATAGGCGGCCTTCGACAAAGTCTCAGCTCATCCGTCGTGATCGAGCTAGAAGAGGAGACGGCTCTAGTATCTCTTAACGACTTCGAGTCTCAAGACGATCTCATCGTCCCGTTACCTCAAAGTGACGATGAACTCGAAATCTCTCATTACGTCTACGAATGGCATGGTAGTTCTGTTTCGCTCTTTACGCGCACAGTCCGATTCACCATATGAGCATACGCAGGCTAGACCTGTATCTCATCTCCTTTCAGCGGCTTTTGGATAGATAAAGCCGCCTTTCTTTGTGTGGCTTGTCTTAGTCCACACATCTCTTTTTTCTTTTTAAAACACATACTTTTACACCATTCCCACCATGATTAAATGGCTCTTAAATAAAATCGTCGGCAGCAAGAACGTGCGCGAGGTCAAGCGCATGAAGCCAATCGTCGCGAAGATCAATGAAATCGAACTGACATACCAGTCGCTTACAGATGAAGAACTTCGCGATAAAGTTGCTAGCTGGCAAGATGACCTACATCGGTTCTTACCACTCGATATGCCTACAAAGCGTAATATCGAAAACTCAGATGCAGACGAACTCGAGACTTTGGCCGAGATTGTTAATCTTCGCTTCGAGGCTCTGCGTGCAGACTTCCCATCACTACCTGCAAACGTAGAGGCGACCCCAGACTCGATTGAATCTGCTAAGAAAGCCTTCGAAGAGGTCGAAGGGGCTTTTGGAAGCATGCGCGAGTCCTACCTCGACCAGATCTTACCAGAAGCATACGCCGCAGTGAAAAATGCAGCGCGCCGGATGTGCGGAACACAGATTGCAATCACAGATA
>CALFDI010000304.1 GCA_937952875.1 uncultured Verrucomicrobiales bacterium | reverse complement strand
TCACTGACCTCATCGATCATCGTGCTTTTTCCTTCGCGATTTCGGCTGGGGTATCTCGCCCGACAGCTTGCTAAATATTCTTCCTTACTTTGGTGACTCATGATTCCAGATAGTGATTTCATCTGGGTGTCATTCTTTCTGTCGCAACGACCTTCATCACTCCGATTTTGGAGCTTCCTTCGGTGTCATTCTACTTGGCGCAATGCGATCTCTTTGGCGGCCGATATAAATCCATTGTCGTCCAAGACCAAGAGGGGCCATATTTGCGGCAGCTGATCGATTACGTTCATCTCAATCCTGTGCGGGCCGGATTAATCGGTGAAGGTGGCGGATTTGATGCCTATGAATGGACGAGTCTGCAGGAATATCGAAAGCCGCCTTCCAAACGTTTTAGCTGGATGGAGACAGCAGACAGCTTTCAGGATCTGAAGATCAAAGATACAGCAGCTGGGCGGCGAAAGTATTTAGAGCGGCTGGAGGGATTGATTGATTGGTCACGACCAAATGACGCGGGACGGGTTTTGTGGGAGGGGCAATCTCTTCAATCCACTCTTCAATGCGGGTGGTATTTTGGAGCCCAATCTTTCCGCGAAGAGCTGCTGAAGAAGGTGGGAAAGGAAAAAGTGGCCAGAGAACGCAGAACGAGATCTCTTAATGAGCGTGGACGCTTTAAATCTGACTATGATGAAGAGCTTGCACGCTCAATTGTGACGAAGGGATTAGAGGTTCTGAATCTCTTGGAAGAAGACCTGCCGGATTTGAAGAAGAATGACTGGCGGAAGGCTCTCATTGCCCATGTGCTCTGCGAGAGAACCAGCGTCAGGCAGGACTGGATTGTGGAGCATTTAAAGATGGGCACCAAGCCATACGTGAGCAGGTTGGCCAGTGATATGAAACGAAAGGTGGAGAAAGACAAAAAACTCATGAAACTGAGGAATCAAATTGTAAAAGTAATTGTTTGACCCTTTTTATGCTTTTTATGCTTATGCTTTTTACGATGACTGGTCTGACTCCCAGATTCTCATCTGGTGGTGAGGGTATAATCTCAGGATCACTGCATTCTGGCGAAACACCCCTATCTATGTGGCCGAAGACTGGGGGCGATTGAGGTATTTGTCAAATGAGGAAGGCTAACGCTTCATCGATCGGTTCGCTTTTCTCCGTCGAGCGACCTCCTCAGTTGTATGCATGCTAAAATGCATACCGGATGCCAGCCCCTATGCTGAAGCCTGATAGATCAATATCGTAACTATTAGGGCCTACTGAGTTCGAGACGTTATCGACGTAATCATAGCGTCCAAACCCTTCTATACTGACGTCTTCTGTAAGTTGATAACGGAGACCGCCTTGTAAATAGAATCCTAGAGCAATGTCCATTTCATCAACAGAAGTATTTTGTGTTTCTAGGGTCCCACCACCTACTTGGGAAAAAGTCTCTCTCTGACTCGTCCGATGCATGATGATGTTAGATGTAATTCCTATTTCTGAAGTTAGGAATGTATTACGATTGATTTCGTAATCAAATCCCGTGTGCGCTCCTAGAGTGATAAATCTTACTCCTACCTTCTGACGTATATTTGATACAAAGTCTGCTGTTACTGAATTAATAGGAGTATTCCCCACAATTGTCTCTCGATTGAAAGGGCGGTTTGGAATGGTGACTCCGCCTGTTCCAGTATTATTTCCAGTATAAGGGGCAGTCGGTAAGATAATGCCGCCCACATCGTAATCATCGATGACTGTGCGAGAGAATGTGTCTAGCGTCTGAGTCTGAGTGATTGCGCTGAGTGGATTGGCTGTGCCATCGAAGCTACCAAAGGAGAGGCTGATGCCGTAGCGCTGTGTCACTCTGGGAGCGATGTTGAAATGGAAGTCGAACCCGAGAGTCGGAACTACGCTGTCGCCATCTTCACTGGATCGAGCTGTTAGGGGATTTGTTCCAGAGTCTCGCAGGCTTTGTGTGGTGCCTCCATCGCCAGTGAATCGCAGTAGGTTAGGTGCGACTTCTTGTGAGGACGAGGTTGTCTGAAAAAATGCCGTTCTGCTATCAGTCGCTCCATCAGGTCTAACGAAACCATCTGTATAGGTTCTATCTGCTTCTCCTGATTCCGGGCCTGCAGCACCTAAGCTATCAGCTGGAGTAAATACTGGCGCTGCGTCAAAGCCTGAACTACGCGTTTGGAAATCGATTCCGTTAATGGATCGAGCTGACAGATTAAAGCGAAATGATAAATGGTCTTCCGGAGATGTAGAGGTGGCGGCAGGGATAATGCCACCTTTAGCTGAATGAGATTGAAGGCTTGGATGGGCCTCGAGCGCTTCTTTAGCTGCACCTCCAGCGAGAAGAGAAGGGGACAGCGCCGTGAGAGCGAAAAGAGAGAGGGAAATGCGTTTCATAACGGTATGTGGGAGTGTGCGCGTGTATTTAATCTGGAGTGACCTGATCTATAGTCCTGAGGCGATAGTAGCGGGTGTTGACGGTGCTTGGGTGGCTTTCGGTTTTAGGCAGTCCCGAATCAATCCACTGAATAGCGGTATTCGGGGTGCTTATCTGCTGGGGGCTGATTCTCCAAATGGCCATGTCATCCGAATATTCGATCTGATAGAATCTACCTGGAATAACCCTCCATTCGATTAGCATGCTCATGTCTGCAAGTGGTGTGATGGAGAGAGCATCTGCGCCGGTGCCACCTCCCGATTCGATTGTCGCCTCCAGAGGGAGAAGTTCGACTTCGAAGTCAGGGGTGAAGTTGGTATCCCGGGTGCGGCTCGCATATTCCACTATGAGTGATGCAGATTCTCCAGAGCCCGTAGATGATGGAATGATTAAATAAGGGCGGCCATCGATTACTCCTGATGCATTTGCGACGGTGACGCCATCCGGAAGATTATCGATGAAGACTCGAATCGATGGAGCGGAAGTGGTGTTATTATTTTGTAATGTGATCGATTGATTAAGCAGTCCTGTTTGGAAGTTAGATGTGATCGTGCTTGGAGTTAATGAGACTTGATTTGCTATGATCAGAGCTACAGTCGCATCAAGGCTCTCTCCGGCGTTGAGAAGATTCAGATCATCGCTGCTCGGTTCAATGCGTGCAGAGAGTTGGAGTCCGTTTGCGCTAGGTGAGGCTGTAGCGAGAGAGTCAACTGCGATTGTGAGTGTCTGGCTGATTCCTTCTGCTAGCGAAAGAGTCCAAATGTTATCTGCATCGTATGATCCTGTAGCAAAGCTTGGGGTGCCTAGTGTTACGCCAGCGGGAAAGAGTTCTTGGATACTCATTCCTAGATTACTAATGTCACTCGGGCCATTATTAGTCACAGTGAGAGTAAAGGCGTCTACGGAGCCTCCGCCTGCGACGACAGGTCTATCAATTCCTGTTAAGAGTAGTCCGACTGTAGCTGCTCTTGTGATTGCTATGTTTACCGTTGTGAGGTCTGAGACGTTCGTTCCGTCTGTGACGCGGTATTGAAAGATATCTAGACCGTTAAAATCAGGATTTGGAGTGTAAACAAATGCTCCATTCTCTTCGATGATGACAGAGCCTCCAGCTGTTGTCACAGGATTGGCTAGAACTACTGTTAGGTCTGAGGAGTCTTGATCAGAGTCATTTGAAAGAAGCCCTTCAGAACTCGCAATGGTGAGTGTGGAATCTTCTACGACTGTATAATTATCGACAGTTCCTACAGGAGTGAAATCGTCTTCAGAAATCGATAAGGTGACCATCTCTTGCCCAGCGAGTTGACTATAGGAGTCATCACTTTGTATTGATAGAGTTACGCTGACATTCGAAGGACCTGCTAGATCATCATCCAGTGGCTGGTAGTTCAGGATCACAGATGCAGATCCCGCCGGAATGGTAGCAGTGTGTGTAAATCCAGTAGAAGTGCTGACTGTAGTGAGAGCCGTGCCGCTAAGGCCTGATGAGCTTGTGGCGCTTGTGAGAGGGGCCAGAGTCTCCGTGAGCTGTATGCTGAGTTCATCACTGAGGTCTCCATCTCGTGTGAGTGTGAACATGATTGGTGACGTCGTGTTTTCCGTGGTTGTGGGTGCAGATACTGTTACTCCAACTTGTGAGAGGAATGTGACTAACTGGCTACTTTGACTAGATCCGTAGTTAGAATCACCACTGTAGGAGAGAGTGATAGTTCGTGCCCCCCCTTGCGGTGCTGTTATTTCAATCTCTCCATCAGAGACCTGCACGGTCTGATCAGGAATGCCTTCACTGGATACAATGATAGATCCCGTAGGTGCTGGGAGACTTGTAGACCCGGCCGGGAATCTAGGTGTAACAGTGAATGGAATACGGGTTACTTCATTCGCTACTAAGCGTGTTTCAGAAGCGTCTGCCAACTGTGTTTCGGTCTGAGGAAGCCCAGTTAGAACGGTGTATGCTGAAGCTATTTGTGAGTCACTGGAGCTTAACTGGAGGACTATGAATCTTCTGCTACGGCTTGGGGGAATGGTGATTATCTGAAGTGTATTCTCACGAGTTTCTGTAAATGAGACTGGAGCTCCGAATGCATCTTCCACATTAATGACTAGTGGAGCTGCGGTGATCGTCTGTGGCTGCTGGATAATGACCTGACTGGCTTCATCGTTACTTAATTGGAAAAAATAAGAGTCTACAGCATTCGGTGTATTTGGAAGAAATGATCCGTATGTTGCTAAGCCTGCAGATATCTCCTGTTCATCGCCTTCAGTAGGTTCGAGTTCTCCATTGAGAAGGGCGAGGAGCTGATACGAAGCACTCCGCAGTGCTTGAATTCGGATGATAAGAGTCTCATTGTCTATCGCTTCATAG
>CALFDI010000303.1 GCA_937952875.1 uncultured Verrucomicrobiales bacterium | reverse complement strand
GAGCAATTCACTCTCAGCAGCGGAGACCAAGTTGTCCGTCTCCTCATTACGAACTTCCGCCTCGCTCTCACAGACGGCACGAATGACATCATCGTCGTCACTGCAGCATCTACTTCACTCATCGTAAATGCTCAGGGACTTGGCCTTCGCGTTGTAGATGCAGGGATCGTTGCTAACCTAGGAGCAAATCTTAGCCTTTCAGTAGATGAGGCGAACTTCGTGCTCAATACGACAGGCTCAGAAATCGAGCTAGGTGATGGCCTGCCTGCACTTCCAGCTGGCCCGTATGTCCGCGTTGAGGTCATCGAAGGCGCTCTGAATATTGGCTCTGTTGCAATCGAAGGTGGCTTCCTCTTTGATCAGACTACGGATGGTGTCTCAGGTGCGATTACGACTCGCATCGCGATCGATGATGCTGAACTCACTGTAAACGGTGAAGAAGTCGCAGCTGCAGATGGTGCTGTCGTCCTCTTCGCAGATGGAATCGCGGGTAATTTGACTGGCAGCCTTGAGGCTAGCGGTGGTGGCGCCAGCATCGGTGCCGCGGTGACAGTGAGTATAAATACGACAGGTCGTCAGGTAAATGAGACTATCCTCTTTGGTGCTCGCGAGTTCATCATCGATCTCGCACCGATCACGACAAATGGTGGAATCAGTCTCAATATTTCAGCGACCGTTAAGATCGGTGACTTTATCTTCCTCGAGTTCGATGGAAATCAATTCAGTGGCACAGGAACGATCTTTGTCGGTCAGGGGCCAGCCTTCCTTGAAGGTGAACTTGATGACAATGGCGACCGTGTCGTTAATCCATCTGCTCAAGGCTTCCTTCTTACCGATGCACGCTTTAGCCGCGCCGCTGATGACTCGGCTCTCGTAGCTGAGGGCACAGTCTCAGTCATTGGTCTCGATGGCTTTGCTCTGAGTGGCACAGTTCGCGTTGTTTACGCTGCGACTGCTGGCACTGGACGCACTCTTACTCTTCCAGCTGTTGGCGGCACTCCTGCAGATGTCGTGATCGTGCCAGATACACCAGGCACTGTTGTGACAGTAGATAACTTTGACTTTAATATCGCGGGTCAGATTATCACAGGTGACTTCCGCTTTACGATTGGTGAAGACCTTATTGAAATTGGTGTTGAGAACCTCTTCGTCGGTCTTGGAAGCACAACACGCGATCAGAATAATAATCTCGTCAGTGATACGTTCATCACACTCACCAGCCCAGCGTCTACCTTCCGCTACACGTCTGCTGGTTTCGCAGGTGTTCTTGAAGGCACCTTGAATATCGTTAAGCCGATTCCAAACGTTGACTTTGGTTCAGGAATCACAGCCAAGCTTGAGATCAATACTACACCAACATCTCAGACTCTCGATGTCGGTGGCACCGCAGTGACTCTTCCAAGTGGTCCTTTCCTTCGTATCACTGCGACGATTTCACAGGTCACTCTCTTCGGTAGCACACTTTCCGGCACATTCTCCTTCGAGCAATCTGAAGGAGAGCTTACTCAAGAGGCTCGCGACCGTGGTGTCGTAGCTCCTCAGTTTATTAAAATTGGCATCGTTGATCTTGATATTTTCCTCGGAGACCGTGGTGGAGCAGGGGAGGCTGATGACGCTGGTCTCTCCATCACGAACGGCACAGGAGCCTTTGTTATTAAGTCCGGATCATTCGTAGATGACGGCACAGGCTCGATCGTTCAGCTACCAGGTAGCTTTGCTGGTCAGGCGAGTGGCACCGTCTCCCTCGCAGTGCCAGGAACTGATGTCAGCTTTAGCGGAAACTTCAGCCTCAGAGTCAATACTGGCACTGAAGATGTTCAGGAGCTCGTTCAGGTCGGAGCGCAGACAGTTAATATCAACGTGCCAGCTGGACCGTATCTCCAGGTTGCTGCGACTTCGCTTGAACTCAGTCTCCTCGGCCAGACTCTCAGCGGTAACTTCGTCTTCGAGCAATTCACTGACAACGGCCAGCAGATCCTACGCATCGCTGCCAGTGACGTCTTCATCGGCATTGGCGATGGCACGCAGAATCTCGTGAGCATTAATCAAGGCCGCGCTGCCATCCGTGTTGATCAAAATGGTATCGCAGGTGCCATTAGCGGGAACTTTACCGAGTCTATCCCAGGAATCACGATTTCTGCGAACATGGCGCTGCTCTTTAATACAGGAACTGCTGCTGTCACTGAGACCATCGCAATCCCTGGTGAGGACGATGTCACTCTCACCGTTCCAGCTGCAGGTGCAGGGTCTCCATTTATTCGTTTCCGCGCTGAAGCGATCGATGTGGTCATCGCTGGCCAGACTCTTAACGGAACTTTCCAGTTCGAGCAGGGACAGCGCGCCGACGGTGAGCAGTATCTCTCCCTCCTCGTCGAAGATGCGAATCTGAATCTCGGCGAAGGTCTCGCAGAGCTGACTGATATCAATGGAGCATTCCTCGTTACTCGTCAGGGAGTCGCTGGTCAGTTGACACTGGGAGCGGATCTAAATCTCGGGCCTGTTAGTATTTCAGCATCTGAGATCATCATCCGTGTGAATACAGGAGTGACTCCAGTCATCTTAGATGATGCTGCAGGCACTCGTATCGAAGCTGGTCCATTCTTCGAATTCGCTGCCATCGGCGGGAACATTACCGTCGCTGATATTGTCCTGACTGCTGATTTCTTCGTCCGCAAGGAGACTGATGGGAACGGTCAAGATCGCCTCACTATCATTGTTCTGAATCTTAACCTGAACTTCTCAGGTGTCGCGATTACAGAGGGTCGTGGCACACTCCTCGTTCTGCCTGATTCGACTGATACAAATGGAAATATCATACCGAATACTGGCGGTGTAGCCGGCACTCTTCAGGCGACTGTTGATATTGGCGGTCTCGTAGATGATGTGGATCTCAGTGGCACATTCGAGCTTCAGATTAATAACACGAATGGACGCGTTATCGATTCTGTTCGGGTGGGTGACTCGACAGTCGATATCGATCTACCAGCTGGTCCGTATTTCCGCATCGGAGTGACTAATGCGGTTCTCACGATTGCTGGCCAGAGCCTCTCAGGTAGCTTCGCTATCGAGCAGTTGACCACGACAACGGGTAGCATTCTCAGTATTTCTGCTCTCGATGTCGCTCTGACTCTCGGTGACGGTCAGAGAGATTACGTCGCTCTGACTCAAGGCACTGGTGCCTTACTCGTTATTGAGGAGACTGTTGGATCTGTCGTCACGAAGGGACTCGCTGGCCGTATAACAGGCACAGTCGAGCTTAAGAATATCCCAGGCATTTCACTCAGTTCTGATCTCGTTCTTGAGATTAATAATACAGGTAAGGCTATTAATGAGACGCTCGAGGTCGGTGGCTCTCAGATTCCACTCGTTCTCGATGCTGGTGATTATATCCGCTTCTCGGCGAATAATACGGTTCTTACAGTCGCTGGTCAGACTCTCAACGGGAACTTCTTCTTCGAGCGCAGCACGATCCCAGCGATCGGAGCGACCCCTGCCAGCACTGTGATACGCATCGGTGGATCGAATATCGGCTTCTTCTTAGGAGATGATATGGGCACTGCAGATCTGACAGATGATGCAGGTCTCCGCATGACTGGTGGCACGATCGGTCTTGTTGTCTCACCAGATGGTGTCGCGGGTGTCATCGGTGGCACAGTCTCACTCAATATTCCTGGCCTCGTAGAGACAACAGCTCAGGTCACAGTGACCATCAACAACACGAACAAGTCTCTCGTCTCAACATTCCCAATTCCAAACGCGGATGGCACAGGTGACCTGATGGTGAACCTCGAGGCAGGTGTTTACTTCCGCGTTGAGATTGAAAACTTCAGCCTCGATCTCTTTGGGCAGAGCCTTTCTGGTAACTTCAGCTTCGAGCAGGTCACCAGCCCTGGTCTCGATGGCGACTTCAACACATCAGATGATGAGCAGACGCTGAAGCTAGCGATCAGTGATCTCAGCCTCTTCCTCGGAGATAATGGAGGCACTGCTGGATTTGATAATAACAGTGACGATGTAGGCCTCTGGATCACAGGTGGCACTGCACAGCTTCTCATCACGCCACGTGGCCTCTCCGGTGAGTTCTCTGCTACTGCGATGGTCTTCATTGAAAAAGGTCAGGGCATCGGAGTCGATCGTGTCACAGTCCGCATCAATAATACCCTAGCTGCAGTCGACGAGTCATTCAGCATCGGTGGTGTCGAGACTCGCCTCACTCTTCCAGCGGGGCCATACATCTCGGTTGAGGTGATCGGATTAGAAATTTCGCTCGGTGGTCAGATCATCGCGGCAGACTTCACATTCATCCGTCAGACAGATCTCGGAGCGGATGGAGTCGTCGGTGGCACTGGTCAGAATGCAGATATTTCCGTGACTCGAGTCATGCTGAATAACGTGCTGATTTCTCTTTCTAATAACGGCCAAGAATTCGTCCGTGCTGAGAGCCCAGTCGATGCTGCGGGTAACTCAGTTCCGAGCACCCTTGAGATCATCTCAGGTCCAGACGGTGGTATCGTTGGTATTATCAATGTCGCTGTGACAGTGACGATCCCAGGTGTGAGTGTTGGAGGCGTCTTCAGTGTCGGCTTTAACTCACTCACCACAGCAGGAGCGACTGCTGCCTCACCACGTGTCGGTATTAGCTACGATCTCGACGTAGATGGAATCCCAAGCACGCCTGCCGTTACGATCGCGTCTGGTCTCACTGTCTCAGGCACAGGCGTCTTCCTCGAGGTGCTCGGCCAGCGTCTCACAGGCAACTTCGTCTTCCAGAAGGCTGCTACAGGAGAGATCGTGATCGCTCTGAAAGATGTCGTTCTCGAGCTTGGTGATGGGAATGAGACATTCGTCACAGCGACTGTGCAGAACGGAGTGATCCTCATCACTCAGGCCGGAATCGCTGCAGACCTTCGAGTTGGCATTAGTCTCTCACCATCACTGAGCCAGGATATCCAGTTCTCAGCTGATAATATCTTCTTAAAGATCAATACGACGAATGCACGAGTCACTCGCACAGTTGAAGTCGGAGGCGCGGGTGCCGTATCTATTAATGTTCAGAAAGGACCATTCTTTAAGGTGCAGGCGGGAGCGACAGGTTCAGCCACAGTTCCAGCAGCTCCAGTTTCCCTCACTGTCTTTGGACAGACGTTTGAGGCTGTCTTCTTCTTCGAGCAGATCACCACAGCTGCCAATGTGAATGTTATCCGCATTGGCCTCTCTGATGTCTCCATCTTCTTAGGTGATGAGGACGGAAGGGGAGTCTTCCTCAGAGACGGCTTCGGTAGTATCCTGATCACTCAGCAGGGAGTCGCAGGTGAGTTCGGTGGTGTCACTGGTCTGACTGACGAGCTCATGGCTGAGATCGGTGGAGGCTTCACAGCGAATCTTCGCTTCCAGATCAATACGCTCGGAGTCGCCGTGAATGAGACATTTGACTACATCGATGCAAA
>CALFDI010000302.1 GCA_937952875.1 uncultured Verrucomicrobiales bacterium | reverse complement strand
TGTTTCTCTCGAAAAACGATATCCAACTCGGCCGAGGAGAACCGATTAAAGATACGGCGCGCGTTCTCGGTCGTATGGTCCACGGATGCATCATCCGGACCTTTGCGCAGCAGGATGTGGTAGACTTCTCTCACTACTCTGGGATTCCTACGATCAATGCTCTCACAGATGAAGAACATCCCTGCCAGATACTCGCTGATCTCCTTACAATTCAGGAAAAGCTCGGATCATGGGAGGGCAAAAAGGTGGCCTTCGTGGGCGACGGCTTTAATAACATGACAGTCTCTTGGCTGTGGGCGGCTAAGTATTTAGGATTCGAGCTCGTGGTAGCAGCACCAGATGCATTCCAACCATCAGCTGAATTCATGGCTAAGCTGAATGCGCCTAACATTTCCGTTACGAACGATCCAGTAGAGGCAGTTAAAGGAGCTCACGTCATCAATACAGATGTCTGGCTCAGCATGGGCGAAGAAGGCATGGCAGAGAAGGAAGCTCAGTTCGGCCCCTACCAGGTAAATGCGAACCTACTCTCTCACGCAGCAGATAACCACATCGTGCTACACTGTCTACCGGCCTATCGTGGAAAAGAAATCACGGAAGAAATACTAGAACTTCATTCTGACACAATCTTCCAACAAGCTGAAAACAGACTGCACGCACAGAAAGCTGTGCTGGCGACAGTGGCACGCGGTTAATACCAAGAAGATAAAGAAACTGGTAAAAGACACCGCGAAAGGCTCTTCAACTCACGCTGTTTCGAGCCATTTTCCTCTTGTTTCATCGACCGGTTTTGCCAGCTACTTTTTCTGATTGCTATTGGGGGCTAATCTCTGGCGCACCGCCTCGTAGAGACACACCCCTGTGGTCACTGAGACGTTGAGACATTCCACACTCCCCTTCATGGGCAGATTCACGAGAAAGTCGCAGGCTTCCTCTGTTAGACGGCGCATCCCTGTGGCTTCTGCCCCCATGATAATCCCGATAGGGCCTGTGAGATCAGTTTCATAAAAGCCTTGAGTGCCATGATCGGTAGTCCCGACCATCCAGATACCTAACTCCTTCATGGAAGTGAGAGCGCGGGAGAGATTTGTCACTTGAAAGAAGGGAACATGATCTGCTGCCCCGACTGAGATCCGGCGGACTGTATCTGTGATGCCAGCGGCTTTATCCTTAGGCACCACGACGGCATCGACCCCTGCACCATCTGCAGTGCGGAGAATAGCACCTAAGTTCTGAGGATCTTGGACGCAGTCGAGTATGAGCACGAGCGGACTCTCTATACCCCGCAGATGTTCTAACAGATCACCTTCATTTCGTGAGGGCACCTTTGGCCCGCGGTCATCATCGCGACGCGAATGTTTATTTGCACGCGCTTCTGTCTCTCTGCCCTTTTTCCGCATGCATCGGACTTACTTGAGTGAATCTCACTTGTCAGATAGAAAAGTGGGGCTGTTTAATGTCTCCCTTGTTATCCTTTGCTCTTTTCGGCACTCATCATCTACTGTCGCTAGGCGCCATTGCGCTTTTTTTCCTCGTGGTCTGCAGTATTTTCCGATGTGCCACGAAAGATGGACTCTTGAGACAAGCAGTTTTGGCCTGTCTTGTCTCCATGTGCTTTCTCTGCTGGCCCATCGGTTGGGCTGCTTATCTTCAAACAGGCTATATCCGCTTAGATAATATTATCCCTTTTCATCTCTGTAACATCGCGGCTGTGCTAGCAGGCTTTGCGCTACTTACACGCCACCATTTACTGTGTGAATTGACTTTTTATTGGGGACTCGCGGGCACGCTTCAGGCCCTCATCACTCCCGCTGTCGAGTATGACTATCCACACCCTGTGGCCTTTCAGTTCTTTTATTCTCACGGCCTTATCGTGTGCGTGGCATTTCTCCTGCCTCTCGGGCTCGGTTGGCGACCGCGCTTGCCCATTCGGAAGACCGTTCACCGCGCTTTTCTCTGGATCAATCTCTACACACTTTTGGCTTTCAGCCTGAACTTTGTTCTACCGACGAACTTCGGCTACTTCCGGGCAAAGCCAGATAGCGCGAGCCTACTTGATCTTTTTGGCCCATGGCCGTATTATATTCTTGTGATGGAGGTCTTAGCCTACGGGCTTTTTTGGCTCTTTAGCGTGCCTTTTCTCATCGAAAGATCTCTGAGGAAAAATAGTGCCTGAAATGGCTGTTTTGCCCTTTGACTTAGAGAGAGGCCTTCGATATTCATGCCCAGCGTTAAACGCATTTCCTTTATGTCTACAGACACTGAACAAGCCCCAGTCCCAATCGGTGAGATCTCCTCAGGTCCATCGAAAGCAGAAGAATTCTTGGAGAAAAACCAGAAGCTCCTTCTCGTCGGAGCAATTGGCATCGTCATCGCTGGCATCGCGTATATCACCATGAGCGGCCTTAAAGAAAAGGCCCAAGCCGAAGCGGGAAATGCCTTAATGGCTTCTACCGATGAATCAGCTCTCTCCGCAGTCATCACAGATCACCCAGGCTCTCATGCAGCTGGCACCGCACACCTTCTCATCGCTGACTCACTCTGGGCAGCAGATGATAAATCAGGCGCCATTGAAAAGCTACGCGGCTTCCTCAGCACCTTCCCAGATCATGCAGCCCGCCCGACAGGGCAGGCCAAGCTTGCATCATTTCTCGTCAGAAATGGCCAAGCGGCAGAGGCGAAACCACTCTTAGAAGACATCACCACTACTCCTGATGCAGACTACGTCGCACCATTTGCATTACGTCTCTTAGGTGACATCGCAGTATCTGAGGGAGACCCTGAGGCTGCGAAAAATTACTACTCTCGCTCAGCAGAAAATTACGGATCACGTTTTAGCCCGAGAATCAATAGTCTCAGCAAACTCCGCCAAGGTCTAGTCGACTTCGAAGAGCCTGTAGAGGTCGATCCACCTGCACCTCAGCCGACTACACCACCTGAAATAACAGCTCCGACTGGTCAGCCTATTCCCCTCACTCCTGCTCTACCGGTGGAACCCACTGCTCCTGATCCAATCGAACTCACTGTCCCTCAGCAACCTAGCCTTCCAGCTGAAGAGATAGCACCACCTGTAGAGGTCAATCCTCCCGCAGAGGTCAATCCACCTGCG
>CALFDI010000301.1 GCA_937952875.1 uncultured Verrucomicrobiales bacterium | reverse complement strand
TCCATCGCCATCGTGCTCGATGCCCATGCCATCGCAAAACGTCTTCAGGAGGCCAGTATGAGCCTTCATGAGGTAGCCCTGGAAGAGGTGCTCGCCAATCATATCAGAGGTCTTGAGCTGGAGAGTCTTATGCATCCAGCTGATCTGGTCAGTGACTGGCTTCTTCTGGACGAAGGCTGGGCGTAGCTTGCGATCAGTGGCAAGTGTAGCGAGTGCGGACTTGTAGAGTTCCCTGTCTTCATCACGGAACCATTGGAACATAGTTGTGATAGTGGCGGGATCGGATTTTTGATAAATTTCGTGAGCTTTCACTGATCGTGGACAGTGAAGAGAATGTCTCGACGGTGCAAGGCAAAGCCGTCTGAATACGTAGGAATTAAGAATTTAAATTATTTATGGAAAAGTCATCTGCTGGAGAATTTTGGAAAACGGTGCGTCTTGCGCTCTTTTTAGCCCTAATCGCTGCGGGTGCGTGGTTCTTTTTTATCAAGCCTGCGCAAGTGGCGGGATCGGTTATGTCTCGGACAGTCGACGGTGTGTTAGAAAAAATCACTGGCCAGACTACGACGGTTACAGAGGGAAAGGCCAGTGTCCTAGATGTCGCAGACGTCGCTGAACTCTCGCTGGTGAAGATCAAGATGTCGACGGTGCGGACGATCGAGACGGAAAAGTATGCACTGAGCTTTATCAACCTCGGCACGAAAAAGCTTCAGGTGAGAGGCACGTTTCTCGTCTCCGCAGGCTATGACTTGAAGAATGGAGGTGAGTTAAAAATGAACACCGATGGCACACAGGCGATCGCGAGTTTTCCAGATGCTAAGATCTTAGCGGTGGAACTCGTCGATCTCGAGACGCTCAATGCGACCTCTGGCTGGAGTAACAAACTCACGGATAAGGATCGTGATGATATTGTAAAACTCCTCAGAGTGCAGATGAAGCAAGAGGCTCAACGGAGCGGACTCGTAGAGCTGAGCCAGTCTTATCTAGAGACTCGGCTAAAGGATCTTCTCGGAGTGGACAGCGTCGTGGTAGAGACGCTAGAAGTTATCCCTTAAATCGGGAGTGAATTACTTAAGGCCTAGGACATCTTGCATGTCGTAGAGGCCTGCAGGCTTATCAGCCAGCCAGAGAGCTGCACGAACAGCACCAGAGGCAAAGGTCATGCGAGATGAGGCCTTGTGTGTGAGTTCGACTCGCTCTCCATCTGCTGCGAACATAACCGTATGATCGCCAACGACGTCTCCTCCGCGGAGGGTGTGCATGCCGATTTCTTTTTTCGGGCGAGCTCCAATGTTTCCGACTCGTCCGTGAACGACGTCATCTTCGTAGGAAGTTTCTGTCACGTCATTGAGCACTTCGAGAAGAGTGCGTGCTGTGCCAGATGGGGCATCGACTTTATGGTGGTGATGCATCTCGACGACTTCGATGTCGAATTGATCATTCCCAAGAATTTCTGCAGCTTTCCGTGTAAGATGGAAGAGCGTATTGACTCCGACTGAGTAGTTTGAGGCAAATACGATAGGAAGCGTTTCAGCCGCTTTTGCAATCGCAGCTTTCTCCTCATCAGTGTGACCGGTGGTGCCGATGACGAGAGGCGTGCCAGCTGCCACGGCGGCTTCCAATAAGGTTCCGGTAAAGGCTGGAAGGGTGAAGTCGATCACGCTATCAACTCCTGAGAGCGCAGATGTGATGTCTTCTCCCGTATCGTGAGTAGCGCCGAGTGTAGTGGCTGGATTCTCTGCGATTGCTTGAATGTTAGCTTGGCCCATCCGGCCAGACTTTCCTGTGACGAGAATTTTCATAGTAAGCCGACGATTAGATTAAGTTAAACTGACCTAAGATGGTCTTCAGCTTTTCGTGGCTGTCTGCATCGAGATTTACGAGAGGAAGGCGGAGTTCATTCGTGCAGATTCCTGTGAGTGCGACAGCTTCTTTGATCGGGACAGGATTGGTGTCTAGATTCATGATGTCGCTAAAGAGTGGCTGATACTTTGTATGCACAGAGCGCGCATCTTGCTGACGACCTTCCGCCATAGCTGTGACGAGCTCGACGACTTTGTCAGGCACAAGATTTGCCGCGACGGAGACGAGTCCGACAGCGCCACGCTTCATGAATTCGAACGTTTGCGGATCATCTCCAGAGAGTAACTGCAGTGTTTCTGGCACAGCGGCCTTTAGTTGAGTGATTCTCTCTGGGCGACCACCTGCTTCTTTCAGAGCAACGATTGTAGGGCATTCATTAGCGAGTCTGGCTGCCGTCTCTGGCGCGATCTCGATCACTGCGCGGCCAGGCACAGAGTAGAGCATGATCGGGAGATCTGTTGCTGCTGCGATGGCTTTGTAATGCTGATAGAGGCCTTCTTGAGAGGGCTTGTTGTAGTAAGGCGTGACCTGGAGTGAGGCGTCCGCGCCGATTTCGGCTGCAGCTTTCGTCAGCTCGATCGCTTCTGAGGTCGAGTTCGCACCAGTGCCTGCGAGGACGATCATGCGGCCAGCATTGAATTCGACTGCGAGGCGGATGACTTCTAGGTGTTCTTCACGGTTGAGAGTAGAAGACTCGCCAGTGGTTCCGACGGGCACGATTCCTGTGATTCCAGCGGCGGCTTGCTTATTAATGAGAGCTTTAAAAGCGTCACGATCAATTTGGCCATCACGGAAAGGTGTAATTAGAGCAGTAAAGGTCCCAGCGAACATGCGGCGGTGGTAGTGTGGTCATTGCGACTTGTGAAGCCTGAACCTCTCACAACAGAACTTTTCTCTAAAGATAAGAGGTGAATGGGAGCGCTCGACCTGCTGGGATCTCATCAGACCCTGGCGGAATGTGTAAAAAACCGTGCGGCCGAGTCGGGCTGACTTCATCGCCAGAATTCCGCGTATACACAGGCGAGGCATGGCCATCTACAAGTAGAGCAGGGAGAAAGAGTGTCAGCTGTGGGTGAGGTGTGACTGCATCCGTCAGGATCACATCGGCTACTTGATCTGACGGACAGATCGCAGGGATGACATAGCGGAGGCAGCAGGTCATCGCTGACGTTGGATTCCCTGGCAGGGCGAATATGAGTGGGGACGTCTCAGCTTTCCAGCAGCCAAATGGCTTTCCAGGCCTTTGCGAGACGCCGTGGAAAAGCGGCTGGCCATAGAGTGATTCGAGAGCGGGTCTGATGAAGTCTCGTTTCCCTTTCGAGATGCCACCAGAGATGAGTAAGATGTCTACGCGGGCGCTAATTTCTTCGATCAGTCTCACCGTTTCCTCAAGCGAGTCTTCCGCGATGTGAGTGCTGATATTCCTGATGCCCGCCTTCTGTAGACAGGCTGACAGGACGATGGGGTTCGAGCGGCGAATCTGCCATGGCTGTGGCGTTTCAGCGATTTCGACCAGTTCATCACCAGTGGAAAGGATGCCAACGCGTGGTGCCGCATAGATAGAAAGTGTCTCTCGTCCGGCTGATGCGGCGATGCCGAGGCAGGGTGGTGTCAGCACAGTGCCTGTTTTTAAAATAACCTCACCTTGAGCCGCATCGCTGCCTGGCTGGTGAATGAAGGCGCCTTCTGGGGGCAGTGGCTCTGTGATCGTAGCGACTCCATTCTCGAGCACGACATCTTCGTATGGCACTAGTAAGTCGCACTCATCTGGCACGACGGCTCCTGTCATGACTTCATAGCATGCAGCTTTCGGGAGACCCTCCGGCGCCGGGGCGCCTGCTGCATGCAGCGAGTGAACGGTCAATGTGCCAGCATCGCTTCTCCTACAGCAGATCCCATCCATCATGGCTCTGCGGTATGGGGGGAAGGGGCGATCTGCCACCACATCTTCCGCAAGAGTC
>CALFDI010000300.1 GCA_937952875.1 uncultured Verrucomicrobiales bacterium | reverse complement strand
CAGCGAAGTAAACTTCACGGCAACTGGCCGATGCGGTTTTGGTTGATGTCTTGGACATAAGCCCGTGCCCTAGCACATCGCCGGGCAGAACGATAGGTGCCCAATTTTAAGTCGCTTACGAAGCAACTCATCAAAGAGACTTTTCTTTTTTCCCTTTGTGGGCTCTCACCTACAGTGATTAGTGAGACGATTTACCCCTTGGCTCATGAAACTCCTCCAGCGATTCCCTGCAGCGTCGTCACTGTCACCACCACTATCCATCTTCAAGCTTAGACATTTTTTCAGGGTCAACTGACCTATTTTTCGAAAGAGTAAGCGCTGTTTTTGTGCCATGAGGCATCAAGTATACAGTCTTCTAAAGGTGAATAGCGAGAAAAGTCACAGTGGTGTAACAAAGTTTGCGGGGAAGTCTGGACATCTTCGGAGGGATTGCACACGTTTTCAGCACTCGGCTACGCCACTCTCTTGTTTCCATGAAAATCATCAGCGGCACCTCTCATCCTGCTCTCGCTCAAGAAATCGCAGATTGTCTCGCGACGACTCTGATAGACGCGCATATTTCGCCATTTCCGAATGGTGAGACATTTGTCAAAATTAATGAAAATGTGCGCGATGAGGATATCTTCATCATTCAGCCTACATGTCCTCCGACGAATCATAATCTGATGGAGATGCTGATCATCGTCGATGCTCTGAAGCGTGCCTCTGCAGGCCGAATCACCGCTGTCATGCCCTTCTTCGGCTATGCGCGACAGGACCGAAAGGATCAACCACGTGTGCCTATCACTGCGAAATTAGTAGCAAACTTGATCTCCGCTGCGGGTGTTGATCGCGTCGTGGCGATGGACCTACATGCCGCTCAAATTCAAGGATTCTTCGATATTCCAGTCGATCATCTCTTTGCAAAGCCGATCTTCGTGAGAGAGTTGCGAGAGCGCCACCCTGAAGGCTTTAGTAACTTAACTGTGGTCTCTCCAGATGTGGGCGGGGTAAAGACCGCTCGTGCCTACGCGGATGCCTTAGGTGCCGAGTTAGCGATCGTAGCTAAGCACCGCATTTCAGCCACAAAGGTAGAGGCAGCTAATCTCATTGGTGAGGTCGAAGGACGAGATGTTCTACTCATTGATGATATGACTGAGACGGCAGGGACTCTATGTGCAGCTGCTGAGATTCTAGCTGAGAATGGTGCTCAGAAGATCTATGCGGGAGTCTCACACGCAGTCTTAAATCAGGCTGCATGCGATCAAATCATGGAGAGTAAAATAGGCGAGGTTCTCACGACGAATTCCACTCCTGTTATGGCGTGTGAGAAGGTCACGATGCTCAGTATCGCACCACTGTTAGCCGAGTCTATCCACCGGATACACGTTGGTAAGTCTGTGAGCTCACTTTTCGAAATCTAAGCCATGGCTAAGCGTAAAAAGTCTAACATCATCATTAAGGACGCTGCGGGGATCGCCGGCATGCGTGAGGCTGGTCGAACAGCGAGCGAGATCCTGCAAGCTGTCGCAGCCTTCGTGCAACCTGGCAAATCTACAAAGGAGATCGATCTCTATGCGGCGAAACTGATGGAAGAGCGCAACTGTGTGTCTGCCTTTCTTGGTTACCGCGATTTCCCAGCATATACTTGTATTTCAAAAAACGAAGAAGTCGTTCATGGCATCGGTCGTGAAGATAATATCGTCAAAGAAGGAGATATTCTCAGTGTAGATGTTGGGATCGTATTAAATGGCTGGATCGGTGATAACGCCACGACCATTCCAGTCGGAGAGATTCCTCTCGAGACAAAGCGCCTTTTGATGGCGACGGAGCAATCTCTCTATGAGGCGATTGATCACGCACGTGACGGGGTTAGGCTCGCGGATCTATGCGGATCAGTGGATGATTATGTGCGTCCGCTCGGCTTTAAAGTCGTCCGAGAGTTCGTAGGTCACGGTGTCGGGGCCAGTTTACATGAGGAGCCAAGCGTGCCGAATTACCGTCCCTCAGGGCGGACTCCTCGTCTCAGACCGGGACTGATCCTCGCGATCGAGCCCATGGTGAATGCAGGCACGGCTCGAGTGAAAATCCTAGAAGACAAGTGGACTGTGATCACCGAAGACCGGAAAGCATCAGCCCATTATGAGCACACTGTCTTAGTGACAGAAGGTGAACCTGAGATTCTGACGGATCGGCCACGTATGGCCACGGCTGAACAGCTCGGCCTTTAGGAAAAATACGTATCCTCGTGCGCATATGGAGGAGCGCAGCAGCAGAGGAGAGAGAGGCTTTCCTTAGCCCGGATCTGGTGCCACGCACCGGGTGGGATGAGTATCGCGTCGCCTGGTTTTACATCTCGTTCGACGCCATCTATCTCCATGATGCCTGTTCCTGCAGTGATGAAATAGAACTCTTCAGAGATCTTGTGATAGTGGCGATCTGTCGCACCACCTTCTGGAAGGGTAGCTTCTGCCAGACTCTGGTTTTGCACAGGTGCATTGCTGAGATCGAGAAGGCTGCGGATCGTAGAGCCATCCGCTGTGGTAAAGGGTGTGGAGTCTTCGAGTGCGACAATAGTCATAATCTGAATGTAATAAAAAACGCGCTATCAGAAGAAGCTCCGATAGCGCGTCGAGAAGAGTATTTTTTAAAAATTACGTCGACTGTGGGCGTAGAGCAGAGAGCGAGCGCACCATGGCACGTGTGTCTCTTCTTAACTCCTTCATGGCTTGGCGAGACAGCTCGACTTTCTCAGACATGGCCTTTTCAAGCTCAGCGTAATTAGCTGCGAGTTTTTCACGAATCTC
>CALFDI010000299.1 GCA_937952875.1 uncultured Verrucomicrobiales bacterium | reverse complement strand
GCTAGTGGATGGCGCGACTGTGATCGCTTCCTCTGAGACAAAAGTGCCGCTCATATTCAAAGTTCAAAAAGGTGAGCAGACAGTGGTAGTTGTTAACTTAGATCCTACTCAAGGTGACTTCTTCCTCTCGCCGTGGTTTCCTATTTTAGTCTACGATACTGCTGTCCACCTAGCGGGCCGTGATGAAGAACTTCCGTCCGTCAGTGCGACAGGAAATGTCGTCACTCTTCCCAGATCCGGAGACGCGAGCACGGTGACGATGCCATCTGGGCAGGTCTTTTCTGGCTCGTCTCTTACTGTCGATCAACCAGGCATTTATACGGCAGAAGTCGAGGGGAAGCACTGGATTTTTGGAGCAGCTGTTTTGAATGAGTCCGAAAGTCTGATGCCACTCGTGACTGGTCTAAAATCTCCCTCAGCTATTGAATCCGGCTTTCCTTTGGCAGTCTGGCTACTGTTCATAGCTCTTATGACTCTCTGCGTAGAGACTCTACTTTATCACCGTAGGAAAGCTGGCTAATCCGAATTTTTAACGCATGGAATTTCTCACACTTACACCTCTTTGGTGGCTCTTATTGCTCATTCCGCTTTTAGGCTATGCATGGTGGTCGTCTCTAGTAGATCGACCGCCGTTGATGAAGCGGTTAGCCTTCGCGTGTCGTTGTGTGGCTGTGCTGTGTGTTTTGCTTGCTCTGTGTCGTCCGTTTTGGAAAAATGAGAGCGATAATGTTCATACTGTTTTTCTCATAGATGTCTCTGAGTCTGTGGATTCTGTAGGGATGCGTGAGGCTGTGCTACAGATAAAAGAGAAAGTGTCTCAACTCACGGCAGATGATAGCTACAGTCAGTATCTATATGCTAGGGAGCTGAAGGCAGTGACGAATGAGCAGATAGATCGCTTTATTTCTGATGTAGAAAATGGACGCTCTGATGCGGACTTTCGCGCTGAATCAGATCTCGCCCAAGCGATGCTAGCGTCTCAAATCGCATTTCCGGCGGATAAGGCTAGGCGGCTTGTGGTCTTTTCAGACGGCGTTCCGACATCTCCGGTAGATGACGTCATACAAGTCCTCCAAGAAGAGGGAACATCAATTCAGCTGGCCCAGATTACACCTTTGTCTCAGGCCGAAGCCTCAGTTGTGAGTATTGAGTCAGGTTCTCCGGTTGCCTTTCAAGGTGAAGTCGTGCGGCTAGCGGTGCGTTTGTATTCCAACAAAGCCATGAAGGCTCGACTACGAATTCTCCATCGAGGTGTCTCCGTAGGTGAGCAAGAGATAGAGCTTAAAGAGGCTGAAGAAACACTGGCGCACGCAGATGTAGAGATGGTGACAGCAGGGAATAGCGTCTGGACGGCTGAGTTGATTCCTGTGGATGATCACTTTCCTTTAAATAATCAGGTGAGCACTACCATTTCAGTAAAAGGGAAGCCGCGTGTGCTCGCCATCCATGATGATAGTAAGAAGATGCGAGGGATTTCTCGAGCTCTTAAGGAGCAAGGTATCGAACTCGATCTGCGAGGAGCACGTGGATTGCCTGATCGGTTAGAAGAGATGCTCGCGTTCGATGCGATCATGCTGGCTGATGTGCCAGCTACTGAACTTCGTCCTCGTCAGATGGAGTGGCTCAAGAAGTATGTGACGGACTTCGGTGGTGGACTCGCGATGCTAGGTTCAGAGAATTCATTTGGCCTAGGTGGATATTTTAAAACTCCCGTAGAAGAGGTCTTGCCTCTGGTGTCTCGATTTGAAAAAGAAAAGCAAAAGCCTTCTCTGGCGATGGTGCTCGTGATCGATAAGTCTGGCTCCATGAGTGGGCAGCCGATCGTGCTAGCGCGGCAGGCTGCACGTGCTGCGGCGGAATTACTCAGTGGTCGTGACTATATTGGTGTAGTTGGATTCGATAGCAATCCACAGATCGTGTGTGACCTCACGAGTGCAGGAAATCGGAACCAAGTCGCAGATAGTATCGATTCCCTACAAGCGAGTGGAGGAACTGATCTCTACCCGGCGATGGTAGCTGCGCGTGATATGCTCGCTAGTGCACCGGCTAAGATTAAGCATGTGATCTGCATGACAGATGGCCAGACGAGCGAGTCTAACTTGTTAGCTCTCACTCAAGAGATGGCAGATGCAGGCATGACTGTCTCGTCTGTCGCGTTAGGAGAAGGTTCTGCACGAGCGCTTCTCTCGTCGATCGCGGAGACGGGAAAAGGGCGTTATTATGAAACGGATGATCCTGCGAATGTCCCTCAGATATTTACCCGTGAAACGATGCAGGCGTCGAAGTCAGCGATCAAAGAGGATTTATTCGCCTCCGTGCAACTGACAGATCACCCACTGATGTCAGGATTTGAAAAGGCCGACCTTCCTTTTATCCTCGGTTACGTCATGACACGCCCTAAGGCGACAGCTCAAGTTCTTCTAGTAGCTGAGACTGGTGACCCATTGCTCGCAGTGAGTCGTTTCGGTCTTGGGAACGGCTTAGCGTGGACGTCTGACTTAACAGAAAAATGGGGCTCAGAGTGGTTATCCTGGTCAGGTGGTGGAAAGTTCTGGGCCCAAGTGTTACGCGGCATTTTACGTAAAGATACAGGCACTGGAATTAGTCTGCAGAAGTCACATGCTGATGAGGTGTTGTCTCTTACTGTAAAACGCTCAGATGAAGCCGGGCGCCTCTTGAATAATGTCCCGTGGGAGATCGAGGCGCTCGATGAATATGGAAAAAGTGTAGATGTGGCCGTTCAAGAAACAGGTCTCGGATCATACAAATTATCGCTCCCGACAGCAGGCAAGCAGAGACTCGCTTTGCGTTTGCTCGATCCTCAGACTGGAGCGCTTAAGGTGACTCAATGGACTCGCGCTTATCCAGCTGAATATCAACTCAATAGCTCCATTCCTGCGGCACTCGCAGATCTCAGCGTGGAATCTACCGATGTAAATCCTGTGACGATTCGGACTTCGGCGACACCGCTGTTTGGTCTGTTAGCGATTCTGTTTACGATTGCAGGTATTGTAATGCGGCGTGTTTAGTTACACGCGGCCATGACGGTGAGTGGTTTCAGTGATCGATTGCTCATGAAGATATCTGAGTAATTCAAGGCGACCGTTAGCGAAGGGCTTACCTTTTAATGTCTTAGCGAGCGGAGAGTCTGAATGTTTGACGAGTTCAGTCCCGACGGTGGCTGCTGCGAGGCTTGCTAATGCTTCATCTTCAGGAGAAAAGTTGGCATCGGTGATGACATGAGCTGCTGGGCGATAGCGGAATTCATTGGTCTCTCCGAGTAGCTGTGATGGATCGTGACTCTGAGAAAACTCTTCCTGCCACCAGTAAGCGTAGCTCTTAGCGGCAGCAGTGAGGCGCTCTTTATGGTCTGGGAGCTGTGCGATGAGCTTACTCAGAAGCGTTGTCACTGTTGGGCTTAATTTAGCAGATGAGTTTGGAAGCTTGGCTTCGGTCCAGTGAGAAAATTGGCTTACATAGTTTGGTCCGCCTGCCTTAGCTCCTGGGCCCACTGATGACCTCTTCCAGCCGCCGAAGGGTTGGCGTCTTACGATGGCTCCAGTAATTGGGCGATTTATGTAGGCGTTTCCGACTTCGACTTTCTCTCTCCAGAGAGAGATTTCATCTGGATCGAGAGAATGTAGTCCACCTGTTAGGCCGAAGTCTGATGAATTCTGAACAGCAATTGCTTCATCTAAATCGGCGACTCGAATGATAGAGAGGACAGGGCCAAAGAGTTCGGTTTTATGAATCCATGAGCCAGCCTTTACGCCGATGCGGATGCCTGGGGTCCAGAGCGTTTCTGAGAGTTGTTTAGGCTCTAGTAACCATGATTCGCCCTCATCTAACTGAGTTAGTCCGCGATGGAGATCGGGCCCAGCTTCACGGATAAGCGGTGTTACGATCGCTGCTGGATCAGTTGCAGGGCCGACAGGGAGTGACTCTGCAGCGTCCTTCAGAGCTGATAAGAAAGATGGCGAGTCATAGACCTCAGCCTGAATCAGGGCAAGCGACGCAGCAGAACACTTCTGACCTGCATGGCCGAAGGCAGACTTAACGAGGTCCTTGATCGCGAGATCGGGATCTGAAGCTGCTGTGATGATGAGAGCATTTTTTCCAGATGTCTCTGCGAATAAGTTTAGCTGTGGATTCCATGATTGGAAAAGATCTGCGGTCTCAGATCCACCGGTGAGAATAACAGCAGCGACTTTTTCCGAGGAGACGAGAGCTTGGCCTACTTCGTTGTCCGGGCAGGGGAGGAACTGTAGGAGATCACGCGGGACTCCGGCTGACCAGAGGCACTGGACCATCTCCCATGCAGTGAGAATCGTCTCTGGTGCAGGCTTTATAATAACTGGATTCCCCGCCACGAGTGCTGCTAGAATACCTCCACATGGAATGGCACAGGGGAAATTCCACGGCGGTGTGATCACAACTGTCCCGATCGGTGTGGCATCTGTGCCATCTGAAAAGCCAGGTGCAGTAATACTGTCTGCATAATAGTTAGCGAAGTCGACAGCTTCCGAGACTTCGACATCTGACTCGAAGGGACGCTTCGCTGCATCTAGGCGCATCGTTGCGATGAGGCGTCCACGTGCAGCTTCTAGCTCTAGGGCGACTTTGCGTAGTGTTGTCGCAGGGTCACCGAGCGGTTGCGCCGCCTGTGCAGTCTCGAGAGCTGTTTCGACTTGCTCTAATGTCGCTAGTCCTGGGACCTCCGGCTCTGAGTAGTTTTGGATTGATTCGCTCAGCCATTGACGGTTCGCAGGAAGTGTCCAGTCAGTTTCTGGTGAGTTCTCGAACTGTGAGGGCGCATGAACTGGCTGGTGTCTGTCTTGTTGGCGTCGAGCTCCAGAGAAGACTGTATCCATTTTCGCATAGGCATCGCGAAAGCGTTTCTCTTGCTCTTGCCACGCTTTATCGCCTGGAGTCATGGAAAAGACGTGAGCGAGAAAGTTTTCTTCGGACGTGTTCTCATCTAAACGCCGCACGAGATAAGCGATGGCTGAGTGAAAGTCATCTTGGCGCACGATCGGAGCATAGAAGAGAACGGGTGAATGAGCTTCACTGATGACGCGGGCCTGATCATTCGCCATCCCTTCTAACATCTCTAGCTCGACTCGATCCTCGACTTTGTAATGGGATCTGAGGAGGAGTGCATAGGCGATGTCGAAAAGATTGTGTGACGCGACGCCAACGCGGACTTTTTCAGCATTCTCGGGCTGGCAGGCGAAGTGTAGCATGCGCTTGTAGTTGGCATCGACATCGACTTTTTCAGTGTAGGGAGCTTGCGGCCAGTCATGGTGTGACGCTTCCACTTTTTCCATGGCGAGGTTCGCCCCTTTGACGATGCGGACCTTGATCGATGCAGGCCGTGTCTTAGCCCAGGTGGTGAGTTCTTTTAAAACTTCGTATGAATCTGGTAGATAGGCTTGGAGGACAATTCCGGCTTCCAAGTTTTCAAATTCAGGCTCGCTGAGTGTCTGACGGAATGCGTGGTAAGTGAGATCCAGATCCCGATACTCTTCCATATCGAGATTGATAAACTTAGGCTTATCCGGTGAGGCTGATATCGCGGCACGGTAGAGTCGGCGTAGGCGATCGCAGATCGTCGAGAGTGTTCCCTCTTGATCGAGTAAATTGATCTGCGAGAAGATGGAGGAAATTTTAACAGAGAGATATGTGCAGTTTGGTTTTTCTAGTAGAACGATGTTTTGCTGGAGACGCTTTTCCGCTTCTGTTTCGCCGAGAATCGCTTCGCCGAGTAGATTGACATTCACACGTTCGCGAGATTGAAAATATGCGCCGAGTTTCTCATCTTCGCGTGGGAGAATGACTCGCTGTGAATCTTTCCGTATCTGTGCTGTCACTGCAGGCATCACGATCCATGGGAATGCGTGCGAGGCGAGAGCCCCTGTCTTCATGAGGAATCGCTGCGTGCCTGTGAGGTAGTCAGGTGCTCCGTATGTAGAGACGAGCCTGCGGAATGTCTGGGCCTGAAGCCGATGCGTTGGTGGGCGGAAGACTTCGTCTGCTAGGTGGAAGGTCAGCTCTTTCCCATTCGTATCTGCTAGCAGGCGTGTCATCTTCTTCGCTTCAGCCTTCTCTTCGGCTGTGCGCGCAGAAATCGCTGATTTTAAAAGGTCTGCAGCGAGTTTACATGCCTGATCGACGAGGTCAGGCGCTTCGTTTTGGAGAGCAGAGGAAGAAGTATCAGACATTCCTTCAAGCTAGCTTAATGATGGCGATCTGTCTTGACCGTATGATTCCATAACAGTGAACGAAGCTGTAAAAAAGAGTGTCAAATGTGTGGATTTTATAGCTAAAACACTGGGCGTGAATAATGAGGTCGTAGAACAGATCTTTCGGGTCATCCCTGATATTGTCTTTTGCATTAAAGACCGTGCTCAGGTGTATCGCTCTGCGAACTTGGCCTTTGCTGAGCGCCTAGGCCTTAGCTCTGAAGATGAGGTGATTGGAAAGACCGCATCTCAGTTGTTTCCGGCCGAGTTGGCTGAGGTCTATACGATACAAGATGAAGAGGTTCTATCTGGCCAAGGAGAGATCACAAATCGCCTAGAACTCATTTCGAGTAAAACCGGGGCGCTGGGGTGGTATCTGGCGAGCAAGTTCCCGCTGAAAGATGACGCTGGTGAGATCACAGGGCTGGTGTCTATTTCTCGAGATTTACAAATGCCGAGCGAGGGAGATGTGACCATGTCTGGCCTCAGGCGAGTGGTCGATCATGTTCATGCGCATCTCGATCAAGAGTTGACGACAGCGAGTCTTGCCAAAGTAGCAGAGGTGACGCCGAAACAGTTAGAGCGACGTATGAAGCGTTTCTTTAAACTCGGTGTTGCCCAGTATGTGCGGAAGTTACGCATTGAGAAGGCCGCGCGTTTGCTGCGGCAGACAGATAAATCCATTGCTGAGATTGCCTTTGAATGCGGCTATAGCGAGCAATCTTCCCTTACGCGCCAGTTTAAGCAAGCAGTCGGTTGTCCTCCAGGTGCGTATCGCAAGAGTTAAAGGGAATTGCACGATTGGATTCTTGAGGTATCCTCTTTTACTATGAATTTAGCAGATGAACGCAAAAGTTACACGCGTGGCACGTTAAGACGGTCAGACTTGACCAAGTGCCCGATTGAGTTTTTTGAAAAGTGGTATGCAGAGGCAAAAGGCTATGTGCATGAAGGAAATGCCATGACACTCGCTACAGTGAGTAAGGATGGACAACCTCTGCAGCGAACAGTCCTGCTCAAGACGGTAGATGAGCGGGGATTTGTGTTTTATTCAAATTATCTGAGCCGGAAGGCCAAGATGATGCAGGAAAATGATCAAGTGTGCCTCCTCTTCCCATGGATCGATCTAGAGCGCCAAGTTATTATCCGTGGCCGTGTGGAAAAGGTCAGTCGCGAGGAAAGCCAAGCCTACTTTGTAACACGTCCTCGCGAAAGTCAGTTGGGCGCCTGGGTGAGTGAGCAGAGTTCAGATATAGAGAATCGTGAGGTCTTAGAAAATGGACTGAAAGAGCTGGAAGCACAGTTCGAAGGAAAGGATATTCCGTTGCCAGACTTCTGGGGTGGATATCTCGTCAGACCAGACACGATTGAATTCTGGCAAGGTGGACCAGGCCGCGTGCATGATCGCTTTGAGTATCGGCGCGATGGTGATGTTTGGAATGCTGTGAGACTTTCACCTTGATGGAATGACGACTCAAGTCGTCGCTCCGTATTAGTTGGTGTGACGACTTTAGTCGTCATAATAAAAATCAACATTTCAAATGCCTGCCCCCGATAAATACTTCAATAACCTCGGGAAAATCACAAAATCGCACTCCGTTGGCTTACCTCATTGGGATCAAGACGGAGTTTCATATTTCATAACATTCCGACTCGCTGACTCGATTCCCAAAGAAGCATTACGAAAGCTCGAGTTAGAAAAGAAAATGTGGCTTAGCCGTTATCCAAAACCATGGAGTGATGAGGACGAAGCTGAATACAACGAACGCTTTTCTCTCAAGATCGAGAAGTGGTTGGATAAAGGCTATGGGAAGAGCGTGTTTCGAAATCCTCGTTTAAATTCTCTAGTTGCTGATATCTTCTTAGATAAAAATGGTTTCGATTATTCTTTAAACGCTTTCGTGATAATGCCGAATCACGTGCATATGGTCGTTTCTAAACTCAGAGGATCTTTAGCGAAGACGATGCAGGGCATTAAGGGAAATACCTCGATAGTAGTAAATCGTGAGCTGCAGGTAAGTGGTTCTCTATGGCAAAAAGGATATTTTGACCGGATTATTCGCGATAGTGCGCATTATCATCGATGTGTTCGCTACATTCGGAATAATCCTGAGAAGGCTCGGTTAGGTGAAGGGCAATATTATCTGTGGGAAGCGGAATGACGACTAAAGTCGTCACACCAGCCGTTACGCCGTTAAAACTCGGCGACTTGTGAGAAGCCTGTGCCTTCTTCGGCATCGAAATGTGCATTCAGCTCAACGACTTCATCGCAGATTCTCTGCCAACGATCTGTGTCAAACGCTGGAGGGTATTTCATCTTTTTCTTAAAGCGTTTGATGCGCTTCTCGGTATCATCGACGATGTCTTGCGGAATGTCTTTGAGATGCGTGAGAGCATCTACAGCCGTATGCATATCGTGACAGATGAGCCCGATGTCATTTCCTGCTAAAATGGCGCGCTTCAGATCTTCTCCACGCCCGTAGGTGTTCACGATCGCGCCCATGTCGAGATCGTCCGTAAAGACGAGATGATGATCGAATCCCAACTGCCCTCGTAGTAGTTGAGTGATGATGTTTTTCGACAGGCTCGCAGGGAGGCCAGGTTCTTGAGGATCGAGTTCTGAGAAATGAACGTGGCACGTCATGAGAGAATCGAGTTCTGGCATGAGCGCGGTGTAGGGAAGGAGGTCATTCGCTAGCATCTGATCCTTCGTGACTGCGCTCTGAGGCAGATCGTGATGAGGGTCTACTGCTGCATGGGAGCAGGAGGGGAAGTGCTTCCCGCAAGAGAGGACTTTGTGTTTCCGCATCCAGCGGTTGAACATGCCTGCGTGATTGATCACTTCCTGAGAATTCGTCCCATAGCATCGCTCTGGGAGAGATGAGAAAAGGGAATCGTCAAAGGCGATGTCTAAGACAGGTGCGAAATTCAGATTAATTCCCAGTTGGGCGAGCATGGACCCTGTGAGGTGGCCATGCTGCGCGGCGTGGTGAGTCTTGCCAGACTTCCTAAGCTGGCTGGCGCTCGGTCCAGCTGGCGCCATATCCTTCGTTCGAGTGACACGGCCACCTTCCTGATCGATCGCTATGATGATATCTTCCTCTAGTAGATCACGGAGATCATCAGTGAGTTTCCGTGTCTGCTGTGGAGAGACGATATTCCTCGTAAAAAGAATGACTCCAGCTGGAGAGACCTTTTTAAGAAGAGAGACATCTTCTGGTGTGAGTTCTGGCCCAGCTAACCCTAGCAGAAGATGTTGTCCATACATGGTGTGATGGGGGTTTATTTAGCAGCTAGCGATGCTGCTACGAATCCTGAGAAGAGTGGGTGCGGGTGATTCGGCTTCGAGAGGAACTCTGGATGATACTGTGCCCCGATGTAGAATGGATGGTCTGGCACTTCGACAATTTCGACGAGACCCTCTTCTGAACTGACTGCAGATATGACGAGGCCTTGGTTCTCCATCTGTTCACGGTAAGCCGGATTGAATTCAAATCTATGGCGATGACGTTCCTGAATCTTTGTCGTTCCATAGAGCTTGTGAGCGAGGGTGCCTTCTATGATAATAGAGTCGCTAAGGCCGAGACGCATAGTGCCGCCCATATCTTCGATTCCTTGCTGTTCCTCTTGTAGAGAGATCACAGGATGTGGTGTTTTCACGTCGATTTTCTCGTCATCGAATTCCGTGGAGCAAGCTCCTTCTAGACCGCAGACATTTCGAGCGAATTCTATGGTGGCGATCTGCATACCGAGGCAGATGCCAAAGTATGGGATGTTATTTTCTCTCGCATACTGTGCGGCTAGTATTTTTCCTTCGATGCCGCGATCGCCGAAGCCTCCTGGGATAAGCACGCCAG
>CALFDI010000298.1 GCA_937952875.1 uncultured Verrucomicrobiales bacterium | reverse complement strand
CCCCCATCTCAGCGTTGGTTTCAGACCTTATGAATTGAGAAAGACGATAGTCTTCAAGGGCTCCTGAGCTGAAGACCATTGATGTAGCTTTCATTGTGGGAGTTTTGTCTTTCTGCTGTTATGCATCTATCATAAGATTTTTTCATGAATCTTCTGAGGTCTCGTGAATTGGCTCTAGTGTGTTCGTGTTTTGCTTTCTTCGCGACTCACTCATACGGAGCTCTCATCGTTTATGAGGGTTTTAATTATGGTGTGGCTGGGGCGAATCGTGCCGGCTCAGATCTTCTCCAAGGTCAGGCAGACGGGGTGGGAGGAGATGTTGCGAGTCTAGGGCTTTCAGGAATGTGGACAGATTCTTCAGGACCGGGAGCAAATAGTGATTTGTTTCTTCAATCGGGGAGTTTGGGATTTGGTGATCTCCCTACTTCGGGAAATAGCGTGCGTTCGGATACTAATCTGAATAATGATGTTTTCTCACGGCCCATTACATCTAGCTTGGCTAGCACTGGAGAGCTTTGGTTCAGCTTCACCGCTAATAAATTACAGAATAACTTCAGTGCAGCTTCACCGCTAATAAATTACAGAATAACTTCAGTGCAGCTGAAGGGGGGATCGTGATTGGTAGCCAGCCAGTCACAAATCCTAGAATTCTAGAGAACATTGGTTTAACTGGTTTCGGAGTCGCTCCTACGACGAATGGAAATAACTGGACGGCGTATGGATGGGATGGGTCCGGGATTATTACGGGCAGTGCCGCATTGACGGTTGCGGTGAATGGATCGGAGACGAATCTGTTGGTCGGCCAGATCGATTATAATTCGGGAACAGCTGGAGCTGATGTATTTAATCTTTTCTCTTATGCCCTGAACGCAGGAAGCATCGTGGGTGGCTCACTTGTCCCAATTACAAGCATCGAAGTGGATGCTGATGAAAGCTTGCTCGATACTTTGAGTCTCACGCGCCAGGTAAACACGCATTACGATGAAATTCGTATTGGCGAATCATTACCCGATGTTCTCGCGGTCCCAGAGCCTAGTTTGACATGTCTTATGTCTCTCGGTTTATTTGGGCTTCTGCTCCGGCGCCGATAGTAGGACGATAATAAGGTCAATAAGTGGTCTGTTAGTCTAAGAATTTTCCGGGGTTAAGAATGTCGGTTGGGTCGAGAGCTTTTTTGATCCGCTGGTGCAGGGCAATGGACTCGTCGCCGAGGGCTTGCTTAATCCACGGTTTCTTAGCTAGGCCGACTCCATGTTCTCCAGTGATCTGCCCGTCATTCTCGATCACCCAGGTGAAGAGTTTGTCTAAGGCTGCATTTGCGGGTGCTGCAATGACGGGATCATCGTAGTTAGCGACCATAAGGTTTACGTGAATGTTGCCATCTCCTGCATGTCCGAAGCTGGCGATGGGGATACCTGTTTCCTTTTGGAGGTCTGCTGCAAAGGTTGCTAGTTCAACCAGTTTAGAGCGTGGAACGACGACGTCTTCATTGAGCTTATGAAGTCCGGTGGCTCGCAGTGAGTAGGAAAAGTCGCGGCGGAGCTGCCAGATACGTTCACAGGATTCGGCATCCGGATGTGTTTCTGTATCTAATGCTCCCGCTTCTTCTAGCACGGTTTTGATTTCCGGCAGCTCAGTTGATACAGCTGTTGCGCGTCCATCGATCTCTACGATGAGATGTGCATCGCCTGGTGGGAGGCTTTCTTTTCCTAAATAATCGCGTGCCGCAGCTAAGGTGAAGCTGTCTGTGATCTCTAGGGCGGAGGGCAGATGTCCGGCATTGAGAACCGCCTGAACGGCTCCAGCTGCTGCTGCGAAGTCTGTGAAAGTCGCGGTGAGCATGGACCGGGTCTGTGGATGTGGAATGATGCGGAGAGTGGCCTCTGTCACGACGCCGAGCATACCTTCTGAGCCGACCATGAGTAGAGACAGATCGAAGCCTGTCTTATTCTTATGGCAGCGTCCACCTGTCTTCACGACGGTGCCATCAGATAAGACGACGGTGAGGCCAAGCACGTATTGCTTAGTCACGCCATACTTCAGGCAGCGTGGTCCTCCTGCATTCGTTGCGATGTTTCCACCGATAGAGCATTCTTTTAGAGATGCTGGATCTGGGGGGTAATACCAGCCGATCTCAGCTGCTGCTGCCTGAATATCACCAGTGATGACTCCGGGCTGCACGCGGACGATGCCATCTGCGGGATTCAGCTCGAGAATGTCTGCCATCCGCGCCACAGAGAGTGCGATGCCGCCTTTCTCAGGCACGCAACCGCCGACGTAGCCCACTCCAGCCCCACGAGTCGTCACAGGGATGTTATGCATATAGGCGTATTTCATGACGGCTACTACGTCCTCAGTAGATTCTGCAAAAACGACGACGTCTGGGGGGTGTGCATGGTTCCACTTGTCGATAGAGTGCGTTTTAAGATTATCAGGTGAAGCTGAAACTTTATCTGGGCCTAAGAGTGTGGTGAGAGCATCGATCACACCTCTGAGTGCAAGCGCTAGCCAGTTAAGTCAACTCACTATTTCGCGCGTGGATGAGCTGCATCATAGCTCGAGCGGAGTCGCTCCTTCGTGACGTGTGTGTAGATCTGAGTCGTGCTGAGTGAGCTATGTCCCAGAAGGGCCTGCACGCTGCGGAGATCCGCTCCATGGTCTAACAGATGTGTAGCGAAGCTATGGCGCAATTTGTGCGGAGTGATGCGGAAGGGGATGCTCGATGCGGCAAGATATTTGTCCAAAATATTCGAAATCGAACGTGAAGAGAGACGTTTGCGCGTCTTCAGCTTCGAAATGAAGAGGGCTCCGCTGCGTATGCCAGCTTTCGACTGATAGTGCTGGAGAGCCTTGAGGGCATGAGAGCCGATTGGCACCTGACGCTCTTTATTTCCCTTACCGATGATACGAGCGGTCTCCGAAAGAGTATCGATCATCTCGACATCCAGAGCTGCGAGCTCCGATAGACGTAAACCGGTCGAGTAAAATAGCTCGAGCACTGCAGCATCGCGAAGAGGGAGCCAGTCAGGCGCTTGCTTCTCTAGAGGCATCTTGAGAGGGAGGTCTAGTAGCTCTTCGATTTGTGGGAGCGTGAGGACAACGGGCAGCTTTCGCTCAGCCTTCGGAAGTTGTATATCTGCGAGTGGGCTTTTTCCCAGTCCACGGCGCAGAGTGAGGTATTTGTAAAAGGAGCGGAGGGCAGAAAAGTGGAGCCGTATCGTTGAGCGGGCTTTCTCCTGCTTCATCAGCGTAAAGAGATAGTTACGGAAATGATCAGCAGTGAGATCTTTCCAGCCATCCCAGTCCTCGGAGTCGTATCCAAGAGTGATACGAACTGTGCGCAATGCATGCTCGTAATTTCTCAACGTGCGCACAGACGTCGATTTCTCGACTTCCATGAATGTATAGAAGTCGCACTCTAAAGGAGTCGCTAGTATCTGTGTTGAATCCGCTTTTATAAGAAGATCTTAACTATTTCTTGAGATAAGGGGAGAATTTTATTTAAAAACGTAAGGTTGGCTTGAGAGAGGAATAGATTGTTCGGTGTGGCGTAATCTCGAGTTTTTGAGGAAGCTGCTAACTAGTAGCACCGATTGTGAATGGCCTTAGGGTTTAATCTGAAGATAAATGAGTAATCGATCATGGATGTGCATGATCAGGTCATTCATGCCGTCTGAATTCACATCAACGATTGAGAAGTCAGAGGGAGAAAAGTCACTACCGCGTTTTCCTCGGTAGTGGCGGTCAGCATCGTATATGATGAAGTGCTGTTGGCTGTTCCAGCCTGAATCGGTCTTCAAGAGCACTTCGAGGATGTGAGAATCACGCGAGTCGACGACGATGATATCTTGTTTTCCGTCACCATTGAGATCTCCTGATCTTAAGTCCTCATACACCATGTTCTTAACGCTACTGTGATAGGAGCTGATGGGCTGAATCTTTAAGAGCTTCTGGTTCACAGGGATATGAATGAGCTCTTTCCCTCCGTAGCATAAAATATCTTGTGAGCCTGATTGATTAAGAGGTGTAATGATGAGCCCAGAAAAATCATTAAGAGGAATAGGGATAGTTGCGAGGATCTCCCCATTGAGGTCTGATATTTCGAGTGATTTACTTTTTTTGTCGTAGAAGATGTATTCTAGATTTTCATCTCCTAAGATATTAGCTGCGCGCGCGAAGGTGAGTTTGATATCCTTTTTTTGAAGGTTGATCTGATGAACTACGCTGAGCTTGGAATTGTCTCCTAGAGTTATGGTGCGGGCGAAGCTGTCGTGGCAAATGATGAGATCGTCACTCGTCTGAGAACTATAAAGATCTGTTGGTTTGAGATCATTCGTAAGTTTTTCAGAAAATCCAGTCTGCTTATCCACTAGCTCAAAGGTGTTTTGCTCAGTTTGAAGGAGTATTTTAAGAGGCTGATCATCAGGAAGGATGAGAATATCAGCACGACCGTCACGGTTTATATCAGCGCAGTTGATCCATTCTACATCTTGCCCTATTTCGTCCAATTCTACAGTATGAGTGCTCCAAGTATCTTCTATGTAAGTGATAATACTATATGAGTCATGGCTCAAAACAATGATGCGGGCGGGTATGTTCGACGTGGCTGGTAGCAAAGAAATCGCACTAGGTTCACCTTTAAAAGGGATCTCTGTAGGGAATGGGCACGATCCGTCTGTTTTCAATGTGCTTATGCCGATGATGTTTTCTTCTTCACTGAAAATGAGGCATTCGAGATTTCCTCCGGGAATAAGATCGGCCATTTCAATGAATGTGATGCCACTCACTGTAGATGAGTTGGTCGGTGATGAAAAGCTACCAGATTCATCGTAGGTGAGGAGCTTTAGATTGGCTTCCTTCTCGTTAGCGATAATGAGGTCAATATCACCGTCTTTATCATAGTCACCATGTGCGATAGTCAGTGCGCTCGCTTTGTTGTCTCCTAAATTATGCGTGAGGAGGGATACAGTGGTTTTATCGAGTGTGTTTTTTTCTGACCCGACTTGGTGGGTTTCGATGGCTTGAGTAATAGACGAGAGAGATGTAATTGAGTTCTCACCATATGTTACTATCGACTGAGGAGAGTCGATGCGTAGGAGTTGTTGCACTGGGAAGTCCCCATTCTTTTGTAATCTAACAATAGCTCTGCTTTTGCCGTCATAATCAGCTTGATAACAGATGTCTATTGCGCCGTCTGAGTTGCAGTCTGTGAGCTGTAGGTGAAAGGCTTCTTCTGGGCAGGAGAGGTAGCTAGGCGTCTGTAATTCACCGTTTTTATTATAAAAAAGCGCAATGTGTTCTTCTGTGAGGAGGACTAGATCAGTCGCTTTATCTCCGTTGATATCGGCAGTGGCTAGAGTCGCCCAATTGTTCTGCGTCGATTTGGTCTGAAATGTTTTTGGAGGTGCCCATTCTCTATTGTCTTTTTGTAGTCTGACAACCAGTTCATCTCTCTCCGTTGTATAGGCAAGATCGAGCTTACCATCTCCATTTACATCGAAAAAGCACAGGTCATAGGCTCTTAGGCCAGTTGTGACCCAGCTTTTAATGTGTTGGCTATTTTCTAGGATTGGGTCCCATTTGTCCTGCTGAAGTGAACGTTCTTCAACAGAGGATTCACCTTCCTTCATGCCGTAGCGAAGGTTGATTCTCGCTTTGTCGTTATTGATGATGGCGATATCATTGAGCCCGTCTCCATCGATATCGGTCACGCTTAGCGCTTGTGCGTCCCAGCCGACCTTAATCGCATCTGGAGCAGCAAAGACAGGAGCTGTCTGAGCATTCGAGCTAAGCGGAAAGATCGCGATAGTTAGTGCGAATACGGAAATAAAGTGAGGCTTTGAAAACATTATACTAAATGTGAAGAGTGAATGGTCTTACTTAGCGATAATAGTGCCACGTATTCTCAGTGTTTTACCTTTTCTCGAGGATGCCTGAATGGAGTGACCATAGGAGAAATCCACTTTAGAAAGATCAGGGAAGTCTTCCGATCCAGGTAGTAGAGAGAGCTGATCAGATAGAGTCTCTAACAGAGATCCGATATTCCCATACTCATATAAGACTACATCTGAACCGAATGTTTTCATGTATTTCGCGATGCTTGGCTCCTCCCAGACGGTGCTCTGAGGATTTTTGATTTGTGTGACTATCTTTTTTACACCTCCGTCGCCTTTTGCCCCGATGATAAGATAGTTTTCATGAAAAAAGTAGGAGAGCTGTGAGTCCTCGGGATTTTGAGCAATGTTCGGCATAGGTAAGTGATTGATCGTTACATCTAGAAATTTTTCTTTTTCGATTTCGACCTGTAGGGAGGCTGCCAGTGTATTTAGAGTTGCTGAGAGTTTATCCTTATCCTTCAAGCCCAATACAAAAACCTGTCCCTCAAAAGCCGACTCGGTGATTGAATCTTGAATGGTAATATTGTGACCATCTAAGGTGCCTATAAGATCCTCCTTAAGTTTAATTTGGAGTGATTTTTCTATGGAGCTAAACCGCTTCTCGAAAGTTTCGGCAAATATGGGACTAATGGATGGCAAGCTATCTATTAAATGGTCGTAGGCTTCAGTGATGTCGTAGTGACCGTCTGAGACGATTAGGCTACCTTTGTATGCTAGTTGAGAAGGAGTTTCGACGCTGCGAGTCCCTCTAGCGTAGGAGAGAAGCCCTTCTTCAGGGAATTCCATGATGGAATCGAAGTGGATATTTGGTGTGCTGATATCTATATATTGAGATATTTTTCCGACGCCATTTAACCCTAGTTTATCCCAAAGAACATCGAGATTTATGGTGTCTTCATTAAAAGGTAGATTCTGTTTTAATGTATCTTTTAAAAGCGCTTTTCCCCATTTTAGTGAGTCGGTGAGATCTAGCATGATTTGGCCGTCATACTTACCACTGAGGTAGTAATCAGACTTTATCATTGGAGATGGGTGGCCATTTGATAAATGCTTGAGAGTGT
>CALFDI010000297.1 GCA_937952875.1 uncultured Verrucomicrobiales bacterium | reverse complement strand
CATTGCAGGACTCATCGATCTTGGCTGGGAGGTTCAGCTTCCTCCTATCGGCTCAGCTGCGAGTAACTTTGTGAATGGGACATTTCCGATCACAATCCCGACAAACACAAACTTCAGCTATCAAGTCCAGCGCGGCGATCTCAGCACACCATTTGAAAATGTCGGACCTCTTATCACAGGAAATGGATCAGTCCAGACCTACACAGACACGTCACCACCTGCTGATAGAGCCTTTTATCGGGTCGGCATCATTCCGAACACCACACCTACCGCTGCGGCATCAGTGCTGTTGACTCCAGCCGTGTCACCGCAGTCGATGAGTTACGAGTATCAGAGTGTTGACTGCTGCACGCATTAATGACCTGCAGCATTACCAATTCCATCTCCGAGCTTCTTAAGATCTGCCCCAAAGCCACTGACTGTATTGCAGCTAGAAAGAGCGATAAGAGAAACAGAAGTGATGAGAAGAATGAATACTTTCATGGGCAAACTGTAGTTAAGAAAAGCGAACTGTCCAACTGTCAGTGAGGCTTTTTCATTCGCCTTGCTGAATATGAGCAAAGAGATCAGCAGGGCTACTTGCACACGCGAGTGCACCTGCAGATTCCAACTCCTCCGCAGATCCGTATCCCCAGAGCACACCGATTCCGCGAACTCCATTCTCCCCTGCTCCTAGTATATCATATTTTCTATCACCGATCATCAGCACCTCTTCCGCGCGTAGCGAATCTCTCTCTAGTATATAAGAAATGAGCGAAGTCTTATCCCGGCGCGTGCCGTCTAGCTCGCTTCCATCAACGGCGCAGAAAAAATCCCGCATCTCAAAGTGATCCATAATCTTCTCCGCAAAGACATGCGGCTTAGATGTCGCCACACTCAGCTCATAGCCTTTTGACTTTAATTGACCGAGCATCTCAGGAATCCCCTCGTAGACTTCATTTTCAAAAAGTCCACGCGAGCTGAAATATTCGCGAGAAATCCGCACAGCTTCAACAGCCTCTGCCTCATCCTCTGTCTTCAGAAGCGTGAGAAAAGTCTCAATAAAGGGCGGTCCAATACACCATGCTAAGTCCGCCTTTTCCGGCACCTCACGACCTAGCTTCTCGAGAGCATACTGAATACACCTTGTGATCCCAAGAAAAGGATCAGTTAGCGTTCCATCAAGATCGAAGAGCAATCGCATGAATCGAAGTTAATGCCACTCGAGCTTCTAAAAAAAGCTCTAGATCAACTTAATAGAGGGATTTTTTACTACAGTCTAAGTAAATGGAACAACTTGTCTTCAGAAACACTCTCCACAGACGTATCGCTCATCCCTACAACCCATTTTCCACCGATTGGGACAGGGCTCATAAAGACTGCAACCTTTGGATCTTTATCAGAATAGGTGTCTTCTTCCCTGAGGAAAATCCACGGTGCTGATTGCCCCCAGCCTGTTTGCTTAAAGGAAGAAACAATACTAGGGGGCAGCACAGATTGTGGAGAGTAACGATAAGTGAGTGAGGAATCTTCCTCAGTTACGAAATGCATTAACGCAGACTGAGCATGCTTAACTACGGCTACGGTCTCTTCAAACTCCTGCTTTTTGATCATGCTTGCACAAAAACCGCTGGTGAAATTCGTGAACAGCGAAAGGAGAATAAACACCAGTCCTGCAATCCTACAAAAACTCAATAACGGTTTCTTTAAGTCTCTCGCCACAGACATCGCTATCAAGAAGAAGCCAAGCCCACCTACAATAAACTCTCCGTATTTTTCAAAAAATCGCTCCACACTATAATCCTGAATAACGAAGACCTTTCCATCAGCGCTTCCAGCTAGTGTTGAGAATTGAGTCCAGAGATTTTCTTCAGAGACCATATTGACTGAACCGTCGAGCAAGAGAGAGATCCAGAGTTTAGCAGACGGCTGCTTAACCAGCAAAATAGGTCGAGAACTGTTAGACTCTAAGGTCTGACCTCTTCCCAAATAAAGATACCTATACCTTGAGAATCCATCAGGCTTCGCTACATCAGCTAAAGAGTCAGGAAATGCACCATGACTCGCCTCGTAATCAAATAAAGTGCCATAAAGTTCACGCACTCCTCTTAGCTGAGGCGTTTCTTGAGCCTCTACGCTCTCAAAGAGAGGAAAGAGCAACAAAAGGCTAAAGAGCAGATTGTTAAACGTTGTCATCTTTTCAGAATAGTAAACTGATCCGACCTTCTTCAATTGTTCTTTTAGCCATTCAGCTCGAAACTCACCCACTTCAGTGGAACTCAGTGATTTCTGTGGTTTTACCAAGAGATCTCAAAGCCCCCATTTCTCTGCATATTTTCGCTTCAGGCCCGTCCTATTCTGCTAAATAGGGCAAATTCTATCGATCCAGCGTAATAGTTCACTCAAAAGAAATCTCTTTATTTCCATCTTTGGCTAGCTTACTGCACGATCACAACCGCAAGACGGCAGCAACGGCCACCACCTTTCCGTCTCTCTCCAGAGACAGACTCTTTTCATTTTTTTGCATAGCCATGAATCAATTCTACCACACCAGCACACCGGACAGCACAGGCAGTCTCCACAGCTTCGCCAATGAGCGCGATAACTGTGGAATGGGAGCCCTCGTGAATATTCATGGTAAGCGATCCTATCAGGTGCTCGAGCACGCTCTCACATCAGTCTGTAACATGACTCACCGTGGTGCTGTGGATGCTGATATGAAGTCTGGCGATGGATCAGGAATTCTCACGCAAATCCCCTACCCAATCTTCGCTGATGATCTCCAGCGTCTAGGCGCTCAGCTGGCAGATAATTCTGAACTCGCCGTCGGTGTCTTTTTCATTCCACGTGAAGATCCAGCCATCGAGGAGCGTGTCGTCGCCCTAGCGGAGAAAGTCGTCGCAGCTCGTGGCATCAAAGTCCTCGGGTGGAGAGACGTTCCTGTCTTCCCTGAAGAATTAGGCCAAAAGGCTGCAGACTCTCGCCCTATCATTAAGCATTTCCTGATGCAGCGCGCAGCAGGTGTCGAGCCTCAGGCATACGAGCGTAGCCTCTACCTCTGTCGCCGCACGATCGAGCTAGACACCAAGGATATTCAAGGCTTTTACATGCCGACCTTCTCCAGCCGCCTCATTTCTTACAAAGGCCTCGCCATGCCGGCGACGCTGAAGGCATTCTACGCCGACCTGCAGAACCCTCAGTTCGAGACAGCTATCGCACTTTACCACCAGCGCTTTTCGACAAATACCTTCCCTGCATGGCCGCTCGGCCAGCCGTTCCGTATGATGTGCCACAATGGCGAGATCAATACCGTGCGCGGAAACCGTAATTGGATGGCCTCTCGTGAAGAGTTCTTTGAGTCAGAGGTCTGGGGCGAAGATGTCTCCCTTTTGCAAAATATTCTGACGAAAGGTGAGTCCGACTCTTCATCGCTGGATCACGCTCTCGAATTACTCGTCCTATCTGGCCGCAGTCTCGAGCACGCAATGTGCATGCTCGTGCCTCCCGCTTATAAGAATGACCCGGACCTTTCCGATGCAGAGCGCGGATTCTTCGATTACCACCACAGCTTCTCCGAGCCGTGGGATGGACCTGCAGGTCTTTGCTACACAGATGGTATTAACTTCTGTGCATCCCTCGATCGTAACGGCCTGAGACCATCTCGCTACACTCTGTTAGACGATGGCCTTCTCTACGTCGGATCAGAGTCCGGCGCAGTTGTCCTACCGGACGAAAAAATCATCAAACGTGGTCGTCTCGGCCCAGGTCAGATGGTCCACGTTAATACTGAGACCGGAAAGATTCGTTTCGATCGCGAGATCAAGAAAGCCCTCGGAGAACAGGCCCCGTATGCGAAATGGGTCGAAGAGCAGTCTCTCAAGCTCCGTGACTTCGTCTCTAAGGAGCCACGCTCTCCAGAGCCTGAAGATGAATTCACTCCGCTAGATCTCGCCCGCCAGCAGATCACCCAAGGGATCAATCTCGAAGACCTCGATATGGTCTTCCCCCCACTGATTAAGAACTCACAGGAGGCCATCTCCTCCATGGGTGATGACGCCGCTCTCGCACCGCTGTCGAAGCTCCCGCGTAATCTTTTCACTTATTTCAAACAGCTCTTCGCTCAAGTCACGAACCCACCAATCGACCCGATTCGCGAATGGGCTGTCATGACACTCGGCGCTGGCCTAGGACCAGAGCTTAACTTGTTAGGTGAGACTCCGGAGCACGCGAAAGTCATCGAGCTTGAGTCTGCCATTCTCTTTGAACAAGAAGTCGAGAAAATCAAACACCTCGAATCTCAAGGCTTCCGCACGGAAACGATCGACACCACTTGGGCTATATCTGAAGGCGCAGGTGGACTGGAAATCGCCGTAGATCGCGTCTGCTCTGAGGTCGAGGCTGCTGTCGACAGTGGCTACGCCATCATTATTTTATCAGACCGCGCCACATCAGCTGAGCGTGCACCGATCCCTGCGATGATGATCACGGGAGCCGTTCACCATTTCCTCAACCGCCAGAAAAAGCGGATGCGCGCCTCACTCGTCATTGAGTCTGGCGAAGTGCGGGACACACATCAGCTAGCATGTCTCTTCGGCTTCGGAGCCACCGCAGTCTGCCCTTACCTCGGCTACGCCACAGTGCGTCAGCTCGTCTTAGCAGATAATAAAGGCAAGCTCGGAGAACAGATGACGCCTGAGCTGGCCATGTCGAACTACCGTAAAGGACTCGAAAAAGGACTCCTCAAGATCATGTCCAAAATGGGCATCTCTGTTCTGAATTCTTACCAAGGAGCACAAACATTCGAAGCCTTAGGTGTCGGCGCAGACGTCATCGAAAAATGCTTCACTGGAACTCCATCTCGCATCGGCGGAGTAGGCTTCCTCGAGATTGCTGAAGAATCTCTCACCCGTCATCAAGCTGCTTACGGCACATCTGATGAAGAGATCCCAGACCTGGGAGATCCTGGCTACAATCGCTACCGTAAAGTGGGTGAACTCCACGCCCTGACCACAGATGTCATCAAAAACTTCCACACTTACGTCCGTAGTGGGAAGGCTGAAGACTATGACGACTACGTCAAAGCCCAGCTCGAAGTCAGCCCTGTCGGCCTGAAAGATTTACTAGAATTTAAGTCTCTAGCTAGCGGCCCAGTGCCACTCGAAGACGTCGAGCCGATCGAAGACATCACTCGCCGCTTTACCACAGCAGCCATGTCTCTGGGTGCACTCTCCCCTGAAGCCCACGAAACTCTCGCAATCGCGATGAACCGCATAGGCGCTAAGTCAGACTCTGGCGAAGGTGGTGAAGATCCACGCCGTTTCGAGCCCTACCCGAATGGTGACTTCGCACGATCAGCGATTAAACAGATCGCCTCTGGGCGCTTCGGAGTCAGTGCCTATTACCTCGTCAATGCGAAGGAACTCGAAATCAAAATGGCCCAAGGGGCCAAGCCTGGTGAAGGTGGCCAGCTCCCTGGCCATAAGGTAAACAGCATCATTGCCAAGCTGAGAAACACTCAGCCAGGCGTGCAACTCATCTCCCCTCCTCCGCACCACGATATTTATAGTATCGAGGATCTCGCACAGCTCATTCATGATCTGAAAGAGGTCAATCCTACAGCGAAAGTGACTGTGAAGCTCGTCGCCGAAGCTGGTGTCGGCACCATCGCAGCAGGCGTCGCCAAGGCATCCGCAGACGTCATTCTCGTCTCTGGCCATGAAGGCGGCACAGCAGCCTCCCCTCTTACTTCTACTAAGCACGCAGGACTTCCGTGGGAACTCGGCATTTCTGAAGCACAGCAGACTCTCATGATCAACGGCCTCCGTGATCGCGTCACACTCCGCACAGATGGTGGATTAAAGACTGGGCGTGATGTCATCATCGCCGCTCTCATGGGTGCTGAGGAATTTAACTTTGGCACCATCGCGATGATCGCCATGGGATGTGTCTATGTGCGTAAGTGTCACCTCAACAACTGCCCTGTGGGAGTCGCTACGACTGATCCTAAATGGCGCGCCAAGTTCAAAGGCACTCCCGAACATGTCGTCAATTACTTCGTCGGAGTCGCCACTGAGATGCGTCAACACATGGCCGCCATTGGCGTGCGTAAGCTGGATGAACTGATCGGTCACCCAGAACTTCTCGAGCAACGCGAAGTCCCAGGGCACGCCAAAGCGAACACTCTAGACCTGAGCCAGATGATCTTCGATGTGACTGCCAATGGAGCAGTCTCTCCAGATGCTCCACGTATCTGCATGCAGGAGAGAAATGACGGCATCGAAAAGCCTGCTCTCGACATCCAAATACTCAAAGACATCGCCAAGGAAACTGGTGCAGAAAATGAAGAGAACGCCTGCGCGAATCTCCTCGATCGCCCACCTGTCAATCTCAGCTACGATGTCGTGAATACAGACCGTAACCTCGGCACTCGTATCTCCGGTCGTGTGGCCGAGCTTTATAAAAATACTGAACTTCCAGCAGGATCAATCAACCTCACCTTTAAGGGAACAGCTGGTCAATCCTTTGGCACATTCCTCGCCGGCGGTGTCAACCTGACCCTCATCGGTGAAGGCAATGACTATGCAGGCAAAGGCATGGGAGGCGGCCGTATCATCATCCGCCCTGGCGAGACCATGAGCACTGACTTCGTAGCAGCAGAGAACAGCATCGTGGGTAACACACTTCTCTACGGAGCGACTGGCGGAGAACTCTACGCCAATGGTCGCGCTGGTGAACGCTTCTGCGTGCGGAACTCAGGAGCCATCGCTGTCGTCGAAGGCGTCGGTGATCACGGCTGTGAATACATGACAGCTGGCATCGCCATCATCCTCGGAAAGACTGGTCAAAACTTCGGAGCCGGCATGTCTGGTGGTGCTGCTTACGTCTACGATGCAGAAGGAAACTTCGAGAAGCACATCAACCCAGAAATGGTCGTCAGCATGCCATTAAAGAGAAAGCGCAGCGTCGATATCTTTAAGAAGCATCTGGAGCTGCACGCTGAACTAACAGGTAGCTCTCTTGCGAAAGATATGCTCGCTAACTTCGAAGCCACTCTTGAGAAAATGGTTCGCGTCATTCCAAAAGAGAAAGCGGCACTCGAAAGAGCAGAATCTCTCCACGAAGCAGCGGTCTAATACCAAGAAAAAAAAGAAACTGGTAAAATTCGCGAGCGATTTTGCCAGTAGGGTCGATTTAAAAAAGGAATCTACGGGCTACTTTTTTTCTCGGTCCAGATTCTCTCGATGGTAAAGCCGCGGTCGTGGTTGAGGGAATTCACTCCTAGGTGAAAGACAGCCCAGCTTTGCTCTAGGAATGAGTCAGCATGACG
>CALFDI010000296.1 GCA_937952875.1 uncultured Verrucomicrobiales bacterium | reverse complement strand
CGATCCGGGTATCGCACTTGAGCGTCTCATTCCCACCGACTCGGGAGAACTCGCCGGTCTGAAGCACTCGTAAAAGTCTGACTTGAACGTGAGGCGGCATTTCCCCGATTTCATCGAGAAAGAGGGTGCCTCCATCACATTGCTCGAACCGACCGATCCGGCGCTGCACAGCACCAGTGAAGGAGCCTTTCTCATGCCCGAATAGCTCTGATTCCAGTAAGTTATCAGGAATAGCACCGCAGTTAATGGCTACGAGTTCACCCTTCTGGCGTGGGCTATAGTTATGGATCGCAGTCGAAATGAGTTCCTTACCCGTGCCGCTCTCACCCATGACGAGGACAGGTGCATCAGTGCGGGCGACCTTGCCGACGATTTTAAAAATTTCACGAAATGGCTCTGAATTTCCAATGATACGCGTTCCGTTGGGCCCTTTGGGAGCAAGAGCGATCGATGGCGATTCAGATTCTTCTTCAGCAGCAGATTTTCGATTCTCTGCTACATCCAGTGCTTGCTCAGCGACGATGCGGAGGTCGAAGGCGAGAGCTTCTTTTCGAATGATATCGTGAGCACCGAGCTGGGTGGCTTCTATAATTTCGCCGTTGCTAGGAAAGCCGGTCGTAAGGACGACGATGATCTCATTATTGATCGCGCGAACGCGTTTCAGTAGCTCGAAGCCGACTAAGGGCTTCACATCCATCGAAGCGATGCACACATCGACGTCCGTTTTCTCGAGCACTTTGACTGCCTTGTCTGATGAGTCGCAGGCGAGAATTCTTAATTTGGGTGCTTCCAGATGTTTAGACGCCCATTTCAAAAAGTCGACGTCTTCATCGACGATGAGTAATGTCTGATCGAATTCAGTCTCTGGCATGCAGTGGAAGGGGGGGGAATTAGGAATGAGTCTCGACTCGGCCGTATCTGCGGTGACGCCTTTGATACTCCGAAATAGCCTCGTTGAACTCTGATCTGCGGAAGTCAGGCCAGAGCTTTTGGGTGACGACAATTTCGGTATAGGAAAGTTGCCAAAGAAGGAAGTTTGAAAGCCGCATCTCGCCCGATGTCCGCACTAAGAGGTCGGGATCTGGCATGTCTGCCGTGTAGAGATGGTCTCGTATCGTGCTGGGAGTGATGGAGTCAGGCGATAGTTCGCCATTGGCGACTTGTGTCGATATTTTCTTAACAGCGTCGGAGATTTCCTCACGAGAGCCATATGACAATGCCAAGACCAGATTGAGATCTGTATTGTTCTTCGTGCGGTCGAGCGCCTTTTCGAGACATTTCCGTGTCGATGGAGGAAGGCGGTCGAGCTGTCCAATCGCGTGTAATTTAACATTCCGCTTATCCATCTCCTTCGCCTGATTCGTGAGAAAGCGCTCCAGTAAGCCCATGAGAGCTTCCACCTCAGATTCTGGACGTTGCCAGTTCTCAGATGAAAAGGCATAGAGTGTGAGCCACTCGATGCCTAGCTCAAGGCATGTCTCGACGCATTCGCGCACGCTTTCAGCCCCTGCCTTATGTCCTGCAGCTCTAGGTAGGCCACGTGCCTGCGCCCAGCGACCATTGCCATCCATAATGCAGGCAATGTGTTTGGGGAGGTCGTTTCTAACAAGAGCTGGCATGGTCTGAGTAGGAGGGAGTAAGGCTGCCTCTGTTCTAGAAAGATTTACTGTAGGGACGGGGAAGTCAATGGATCTCATGTTGTGTTTTTGTAGGTTAGTTCAAATAACACCCTTAAGACGAATTAGACATGTGGAGAACTGATGAAAGAGAGATGAAAAAACGCTGTTTTCCATCTTCAGGAATTCATACCTGAGAACTCTGCTTTTTGGTCAAAAAAAGGGAATTCAGCCCAACCAGTTAAATGTAGAACATCCCACCGTCGTCTTTTTTCAGAGAGGCTAAGGTCACAGACTTTAGGTGATCATTGAGCAGTTCACTTGTTGTCTCCCACGCCGCTCTCAGCGCACCGCCAGATTCACCATTATCAGAGACGCTTTTCTCTATCAGCCCTGGCTCCATCGCTGCAGCGATATCATAGAGACTCACCTGAGCTGGATCGCTCGCTAAGAGATATCCTCCTTGCTTTCCACGCTTACTTTCGACAAGACCAGCTCGCCTGAGGTCATTGAGAATCTGAACAAGAAAGGAAGAAGAGACATCTTCCCGTTGCGCAAGTGTCTCAAGACGTGTCACAGTCTCACCGTCATGACGATCCGCGAGCTGTAGCAGCACGCGGCAGGCGTTTTCAAATTTTTGGGAAATCTTCACGTAAAGAACTTTCAGTCAGTATGCATTCAGACCCGACATCGGCAACCCCTACGGACATTCCAGCCCGATTATGTGAAGCCTTGCCCACGATCTCCGAGCAAGACTTCTGGGATGACTTGACTGAACAGGCCGAAGCCATCGCCGCAGAAGAGCCGCAGCTGCGCTCTCTGATTAATGATGTGATTCTCTATCAGCCAGATTTTACCCATGCTCTCGCCACACGCCTCGCTCGGAAGCTCGCTCGTGAGGACATGACCTTTCAAGAGCTCGTGCCGCTCCTCACAGATGTCATGAAAAGCTCACCTCATCTGACCTGTGCTGCCCGCGCTGATATACTCGCCATTAATGACCGCGATGCTGCCTGTCATAGCACGCTCCAGCCATTGCTGTATTTTAAGGGCTTCATGGCCCTCACATCTTACCGCGTCGCCCACACATTGTGGAAGCAGGGGAGGAAGCAGCTCGCCTTTTACTTTCAGAGTATCACGTCAGACCTCTTTGCTGCAGATATTCACCCTGCAGCGCGTATAGGTTGTGGCATACTACTGGATCACGCTACCAGCTTCGTGGTTGGAGAAACGGCGATCATCGAAGACGAGGTCTCCATCCTTCACGAGGTCACACTTGGAGGCACAGGGAAGCAGACGGGGAATCGTCACCCCATCGTTCGCTCACACGTCATGATCGGGGCAGGGGCGAAGATCTTAGGCCGTGTGGAAATCGGTGAAGGAGCTAAAGTCGGAGCTGGCTCTGTCGTCCTCGCAGATGTTCCTCAACACGTCACAGTTGCCGGAGTTCCTGCTGCTGTAGTAGGTCGTAGCGCGCAGAGTAATCCTGCCGACATGATGGACCAGTCACTCGCCTGCTCCGGAGACGTCGCAGAAATGCAAAGCCTCACCTCTAGCATGCTCTAAGATCTATGTCCGGACAGCAGAAAAAAATTCTCGTCGGTCTCTCTGGAGGAGTCGATTCAGCCGCCGCCGCTGCCATGCTCATAGAGCAGGGGCACGATGTTGTAGGTGGCTACATGAAGAATTGGATCAATGAGGACGGCATAGAAGGGGATTGCCCCTGGGAACAGGATGTCGAGGATGCACACGCCGTTGCTAAATCTCTCGGCATCGAGTTTCGTGTGCTAGACCTGATCGAAGCCTATCGCAGTCGCATCGTTGACTACATGTTAGATGGTTACCGCGAAGGCATAACGCCTAATCCAGATGTCTTCTGTAATAGAGAAATGAAGTTTGGCGTCTTTCTCGATTATGCTCTCAGTCAGGGCTTTGATGCTGTCGGCACTGGCCACTATGCCCGTCGTAGAGTCGGTAGCGATGGTAAGGCGAAAATTCTGCGAGGATCAGACCCGAACAAAGACCAGAGCTACTTTCTCTCAATGATGACTGCTCATCAGGTCCAGCATGCTCGCTTTCCGGTCGGAGAACTTTTAAAACCAGAAGTCAGAGACGTCGCCCGTCGATTCAATCTTCCGAATTCAGAGAAAAAAGACTCACAAGGCATCTGCTTCATCGGGGCGATTAAAATGTCCGATTTTCTCAGTCACTACGTCAAAGATAATCCGGGAGATATCGTCGATCAAGATGGCAAAGTCATGGGTCAACACCGTGGACTTCATCTCTACACTCTTGGCCAACGTAAAGGTCACGGCGTCGCCTCACCACGCGAAGGCATGGCCTACGTTGTCGTCGGAAAAGACGGTGAAAAAAATCAACTCATCGTCGGCTGGGATCAACCTGAAACCCAAGGTCTCTTCGCGACTGACGCCGTAGTAGGTAGTCTCTCCTGGCAAGGCGCACCTATTGAAAGGCCAACCCGCATGGAAGCTCAACCACGCTACCGCGCAAAAGCCGAACCAGTCCTCGTAACTCCTCGACCAGATGGCAAAGCTGATATCACCTTCACTCGTCCCCAGCGCGCCCTCACCCCCGGCCAAGTCTGCGCCTTCTACGAAGGCGGCGCCCTCCTAGGCGGCGGTGTATTTGAGCAGGTTTTGTGAAAAGTGATGAGTTAAACTCGAAAGAGTAACTTTGCACCTAAACACACAAAAACTGGCGACCCTACTCAAGCCGCCAGTTTATAAACTACTAGGTGTAGATTGTTAGGTTTGCTGTGATTGACTTATTAGAAGCGGTTGGCATTCGTCTGGTCACGGCCACGCATGCGTGCAGCATTATTCCTGCTATTAGTTCCAGTAACGATTCCACTGCGTCGGATATTTGGATTAGAGTAATGTTGAGTCCACCTGCTCTGTAGGGAAGCCCACATAACAGTATGAAGTCCATCGGAGAGTCTATGCGCTTGATCGTGAGCTCCGTTGAAATTATGCCCGAGTTCATGTGGCATATTCTGGCTATTTCCAAGGAAGTCAGCATTGGTCGCACTGTAGAATCCGGGAGTGTTAGCCCAGCCTACGGCATTGGAAACTCCGCCTCCACCTCTTTCGGTTGTGATCACAGACACGAGGTCTGATCTCCGGTCGCGCTCTTCTCTTAGGGCATCATTTCGGAGGCTGCTCTCGTTCTGAGTGCTGCCTCCTCCTCTCAGGTCATTAAGATTCCCGAGAAGAGTCAGTCCTCTTTCATTATAGCCGATTCTTCTGGTTCTCGATACTCTGAGAGAGAAATTCGCTCTGGATTGCCTACTTGTGCGATTAGTCACCTGAATTCGAGTGCGTAATCGAGATCTAATTTGAGGATCTCCACCGTTTCGATCTCTAGCCGCATTTGTATAAAGGATAGATATTCGAGATTCAGCTGCTTGGCTTTCCGCTATCGGAGCTACTAATAGTGTAGCCAATGGAATAAATTTCATCCATTTTTTCATTACTTTCATCATATATATTTGGTGTTTTTGTATTTTAGAATACTAGCTCTAAAAATAGTTACTATTCTTCAACGGTGCCAACCTCATCGGTAAGGAATGGGGAACAATGAGCACAATTAGGATCGTTAGGGTCATGAGGCTGATGAGAACCTTGAATAGCTAGCGCCTGAGCATCACCATCGATACGATTCATGATGAGTTCGCCGTCTTGGCGAGAAATATAATCGTAAAGAAATTTATCTCCGGGGATCGTATAGCTAATTGCCCAGATTCCATCTGTTCTAGCGGCATCAACGTAAACATCTGGATTATCTTTTAGAGTGCCTTCAAAATAGGCTGTTTCACCACTCTCCACAAAATCCACCATGTTCACTGATACTTCGAGTTCTGCGCCATCAAAGCTGGGGATGGTAATGGACTTTGCATTCCCTTCGAAGACTTTGTCGGCCTGTCGCTTGAAATTCTCAGTTAAGTAGACCAATTGCCTTTTATCAGTCCATTCATTTTGATCTGTTAGCTGTCCCAGATTGTCTGGATTGGTGGCTAGAATTCGCATCACTTCAGGAGATTTTCCATCAGCATCAGTCCATTCGAAATTGCCGGTAGAT
>CALFDI010000295.1 GCA_937952875.1 uncultured Verrucomicrobiales bacterium | reverse complement strand
GAGCCGAGAGCGAGCGACATGGCCTCAGCAGCGGCAGAGCCCTCGTCTAGAAGAGATGCATTCGAAACGGCGAGACCTGTTAGATCACAAATCATCGTCTGGTAATTCAGAAGCGCTTCCAGCCTGCCCTGAGCGATCTCTGCCTGATAAGGTGTATAAGCCGTATACCAGCCGGGATTTTCCAAAATATTCCGCTGAATCACGGGCGGAGTGATCGTGCCGTAGTAGCCCTGACCGATGAGAGAATGGAGGACGATATTCTCATCCATCATGCCACTGAGCTCTGCTAGGGCCTCAGCTTCACTAAAGGCATCAGGAAGGTCCATAATGGCATCAGACCGAATCTCTGCGGGCACGGCTGTCTCTATGAGGCTATCCATAGTCGTGAGATCGAGAGTTGCTAGCATCTCAGACTTTTCATGAGAATTAGGTCCTATATGACGGTCAGCGAATGTTATAAAGGGGTGCATATAATTGTGTGAGCGAAGAAAAAAGGCGTGCAGTTATCATGCACGCCCTGAGAAAAATTTCCTTAATTACCGAAAAAAATGTGGTTATTAGCTAATGAAGTCCTCGTAATCTTCTGGATCCATAAGTGCTTCGACTTCAGATTCTAGATTAATTGAGATTTTGTAAATCCAGCCGTCACCGTATGGGTCGGCATTGATGAGTGATGGATCGTCTGAGAGATCTTCATTCACTTCTACGATCTCTCCAGAAATGGCTGCGTAGATATCGCTAGCTGCTTTTACAGATTCCACAACACCGACAGCATCACCCTGATCGAAGGTCTTATCGCGCTCAGGCAATTCGACAAAAACGACATCTGTGAGTTCCTCTTGAGCATGATCTGTAATGCCTACAAGAGCGACATCTCCATCGACTAGGACCCACTCGTGGTCACTGGTGTATTTCAAATTATCCGGAACGTTCATAAGAAGATATATGATGATTTAGCGATCAGCCTTTCTTGTAAAAAGGTTTTTTTACGACTTTGGCAGGAAATCTTTTCCCACGCACCTCAATGCAGACATCTGTTCCAATTTTTGTGTGATCTATTGGAAGATACGCCATGCCGATACCGCTCTTGAGGCTAGGTGAAAAAACACCGCTGGTGAGTTCGCCGATGACCTCTCCTTGAGCGCTTTCCACTGCATAATGCGCACGCGGTGGCGCTCCTTTCCCCGTGTATTGGATACCGACGAGTTTACGCTTGAGGCCGTCAGCCTTCTGTTTAACGAGAATCTCTTTTCCTAGAAAATCTGCGCTATCGAGTGATACAAAAAAGCCGAGCCCAGACTCGAGCGGCGTGATGTCTTCGCTCAGATCACTACCATTCAGTGGAAAGCCGACTTCAAGCCGCAGACTATCTCGACATCCTAAGCCACATGGCTCCGCGCCGGCAGCGATGAATTTCTTAAACCATTCAGCTGCTACGTCATGTGGACTGAAGAATTCAAATCCATCTTCACCCGTATATCCGGTGCGACAGATGATGAGACCATCTTTTTCTAAAATTCCATTACGAGGCGGCAGCTCCATATCTGGCAGCACTTGCGAGAATATATCTGCTGCGTGCGGCCCCTGAACAGCCATAGCAGACCAGTCGTCAGACTCATTTCTGAAGTCCACACCATCTCCAGCGAGATGCTGCTGCATGTGAGGCACATCGCGATCGATGCAGGCTGCATTAATAACCGCGAAGTAAGAGTCTTCGCCGCTACGATAGAGAATGAGGTCATCTATGACTCCTCCCTGTTCATTGAGCATGAGGGTGTATTGGCCTTTGCCTATCGACAACTTAGAGACGTCATTTGTGAGAAGAGCGTTGAGCCTTTCTCCCGCTGCAGGCCCAGTGATGAAGACCTCTCCCATGTGGGAAATGTCAAAAATCCCACACTTTTCCCGCACTGCAGTGTGCTCCTGCATGATCGAGCTATACTGCACCGGCATCTCCCATCCAGCGAAAGGCACCATCTTTCCACCTAATTCTTCGTGTGTGCTGTGTAGCGCCGTTCTTTGAATGACTTCGTCCATATGTGCTGAAGCTGCCTGCAGCTTCTGTGCCTGTCAATCGGACGATCGCGGCATTTGACCTATTCCACCTCCCATGGCAGGACATAGCAGTCAAACTTCATGAAACTCCTCAACACGTTAGAGAAACGCGCGCCCTGGCTGGCATTCCCCCAACTGTTTCGCCTCTTCGTGATGATGCACGGCGTGTTCTTTGCTCTCCTCCTCATAAGGCCTGAAGCAGCTGATAGTTTAGCATTCAATTACAATAAAATCCTCGACGGTGAAGTCTGGCGAGTCGTGTCCCACTTCCTGATCCCACCGATTCGACCCGGAGGAGCGCTCACTTTTCTCTTCCTCTTCTTCTATATCATGATCGGCATGATGCTCTCTGATGGTCTCGAAGGGAGCTTCAGCCCGTTTCGCTTTTCTCTCTTCATCTACGCGAGTGCTCTCTCGATCACCATTGCCTTTCTCGCTGCGGGTCGGCTCGCTCTCCCTGAGCAAAATTTCGAAATGGGTGGGTATTTCCTCTATGAAACGATTTTTATGGCCTTCGCTGTCCTCTACCCGATGTATAAAATTAACCTCTTCGGTATCATCCCTGTTCCGATGTGGCTGTTGGGGCTCCTTCCAGTTATTCAGGGATTCTCGGTCATTCTATCGCTCCCGATCGCATCGGTCTTTTTCCTCATCGCCTTCGCCCCGCTTCTCATTTGGAGCATTCCTCGCATCGTCCTCATTGCGAAGGGAAATGTCACGGCAGCACATCATCGGGCTGCCTTCCAGAGAAAAGTCGCTGCCGCTACTCCGGCGACCTTGCATGAGTGCTACACATGCAAACGCACGGAAAAGGACGATGACACTCTTGAATTCCGCGTTTCTGCAGATGGTGAGGAATATTGCACCGAGCATCTACCTCCCAAGCAGGAAAACTCCTAACTCTTTCTTTTTTCAAAAAAAACAGACATGTTCGCCGCCCTTCCCTCCGTTGAAAAGCTCGCTCAGTCACTCGTCAGTGCCACCACGTTGCCTAAGGGCCTCGTCGTCGGGCTGATTCAGAAAGAAACCACAGCCTGGAGAGAAAAAATCAAAGCGGGAGCCACTCCAGACAAAGCTGAAATCGAGGCTGACATTACAGCAACGGTAAATGCCTTCGCCGCATCCCGCCTGCGCCCCGTTATCAACGCGACGGGCGTCTGCATTCACACGAATCTTGGCCGTTCTCCGCTCGGTCGCCGAGCCGCAGATGCTCTCAATCACATCGCGACAGGATACTCTAATCTGGAATTCAATCTACCAGAAGGCACACGAGGAAAGCGCGCTGGCTACCTCGAGTCAGCTCTCGCAATCATGCTGGAAACAGAGGCTGCGACGACGGTTAATAACACAGCCGCTGCGCTCGTCCTCACCATGCGTCATCTCATCGCTTCTGGGAAAAAAGAGGTCATTGTCTCTCGTGGCGAACTCGTAGAGATCGGCGGCGGCTTTCGCATCCCGGAAGTCATCGAGACATCTGGAGCTATCTTGAAGGAAGTCGGAGCCACAAATAAAACGCACCTTTCTGACTACGCGAATGCCATCACAGAAGATACGGCTCTGATCCTCAAAGTGCATCGATCAAATTTCTATATCGAGGGCTTTACTGACGAACCCACGACGGAGGAGTTATCAGAACTCGCACGGGCACACGGCATCCCCCTCGTCGAAGACCTCGGGTCTGGCGCTCTGATGAATACGGATCAGCTAGCACCACTAGACCACGAACCGACTCCGCAAGAATGCCTGAAGAAAGGCATCGATCTCGTCCTTTTCTCTGGAGATAAGCTCCTCGGCGGACCTCAGGCGGGCATCATCGCTGGGCGTGCTGATCTCGTCGCCGGCATTAAGAAAGAGCCCTTCTTCCGAGCAGTCCGCTGTGACAAGCTCATCCTCACGGTCCTGCAGGAGTGCATTGACGATTACCTCGCTGCACATGCTGGGCAGCTACCAGATATTCCCGTCCTTCATGCCCTGCAGACGCCACCGGAGAAGATTCAGGAGAGGATTGAAATGATCATCGCTCAGCTCTCAGACCTACCTGCTGAGATCTCCTGCGTGAGTTCCACAGCCAGCACCGGCGGAGGCACCATGCCTAAATCAGCGATCCCCTCCTTTGCACTGCGCATTTCTCCTCAGAAGATATCTGTGACGAAACTTGCCAAACGCCTCCGCACCGGAGACAAGGCCGTTGTCGGCTACACGGAAGAAGGCGCACTTCAGCTTGATCTCCGGACAGTTATGCCGCATCTCGATTCCGACTTGACTGGCGCCATTCAGCTAGCACTTTCTTAACGATTACACTTTCCATACACACTAATTAACAAATTGATGAAACA
>CALFDI010000294.1 GCA_937952875.1 uncultured Verrucomicrobiales bacterium | reverse complement strand
TACCGGAAACAAGCTATGCTGAAGAGCAGAGAAAATGGTATCTTTCAGAGAATGCGGCACATGAAAAATCTGGCGAAGCTAGTATAATTCCTACGCTTAGGGTGAACATTACAGATTACAACGGAATTATCTCTAGTTTCGTGTCGCAGAGACGCCAGCTCGTTCTCAGAGAGGCTCTCAATGCTGCGCATCACGAAGGACATGAGGTCGCGAGCCTTCAAGACCTCGTGCCGGACTTTCTGGAAACCGTTCCTGTGCATCCAGAAGTAGGTGAAGATTTTATCTATGATCCGGCCTCACGAACGCTTAAGACGAGTGAGAAAGAACAACGTTATCAGACGTCGCTCCCGAGTCCGTAGTAGTCATGGAACTCTACAGTTAAGACCACTTAATCTGAGCTATTCAGCCACTGCTGAGTCGTTCCTTTTTTGAGTTCTTTTCTACTTTGATTAAAGGCGCGACCGTGTTTTGTGATGCGGCCGCTGACTCGTTTGCGCCACATGCGAAAGCTCGAGGCCTTCATGCCGGCGCGCATGACTTTGATGACATCAGCTTCCGGGTATCCAGTCTGCTTTTCGATCTCTTCGAAGGTCGTGCGATCTTCCCACGCCATGCGTATGATCTTATCTCGAAGTTGATCGTTCATGAGGGCTGTAGAAGTTTTAAGTAGCGAGTAATTCACTCTTAATCTCCTGAGGGATATCGCTTGGTTCAGGGTAAGTGAATTGCTTGCCTTCGTAATTCCGAAGAGTGATTTCGTTGGAATTATGATTTACCACGTAATTCGGATTGAGAGGGATTTTTCCACCGCCGCCTGGGCCGTCGATGACGAACTGCGGGATCGCATACCCAGTCGTGTGACCACGGAGGCCTTCGATGATTTCGAGACCTTTGCTAGCAGATGTTCTTAAATGCGATGATCCTGTGATGAGATCGCACTGGTAGAGGTAATATGGCCTGACACGGCACATAAGCAGCTTGTGAACGAGGGCTTTTTGAATCTCAACGGTATCATTCACGTCCTTGAGCAGCACGCTTTGATTTCCCATAACGACCCCAGCATCTGCAAGGCGTCCAAGCGCCTCTTGCACCTCCGTTGTCAGTTCTTTCGGGTGGTTCACATGGATGCTGAGAAAGAAGGGGTGATACTTCTTGAGCATAGCGCAGAGCTCAGGAGTGATGCGCTGCGGGCAGAATATAGGAAAACGAGAGCCGATCCGGATAAACTGGATGTGCGGAATGGCAGCAAGGCGAGAGAGGATCTTCTCGAGCTTATTGTCAGAAAGGAGGAGTGGATCTCCACCAGAGAGGAGAACATCACGCACGCTCGGCGTATTTTCTAAATACTCGAATGCGGCCTCATGCTGCATGTTTAGCTTTTGCTCGCCGACTCCAGAGACGACTCTGCTGCGCGTGCAGTAGCGACAATAGGAGGCACAGCGATCCGTTACGAGAAAGAGAACGCGGTCAGGGTAGCGGTGGACGAGACCCGGGACAGGCATGTGAGAGTCTTCACCACACGGATCGGCGAGTTCTTCGGGTGCCGTCCAGGCTTCCTCCATCCTAGGGATGATCTGGCGTCGAATCGGGCAATTCGGATCATTCTTATCAATGATGCTGAAGAACTGCGGAGTGATAGACATTGCCAGCTTGTTACCGGCTAGGAGAACACCAGCGCGCTCTTCTTGTGTCAGTTCTATCCGCGATTCGAGGTCTGCGAGAGTATTGACACGGTTTTTCAGCTGCCATTTTGCATCAGCCCATTGGTCCTCTGTCGCTCCCCAACTGGGATCATAGGACGAAGAAAAGGCTATCATGTCCTCGTAAGCATCTGATTCTACGTGTGTCTGGATCTTCAAATCAGCGGCAAAGTAGTGGAGAGTGAGATCTTGTCAAATCAGGCTCTCATTTTGTCTAAGAAATGTATGAACGTCCCATACGGTCATCGCTCAGACATCTAGGCATAAAAAAACGACACCCCGAAAGGATGCCGTTTGAGAAAAGGGGGGCGAGAACGCTATTAGTCGCGATATCCACCGCCACCACGGCGATCACGATCGCGACCACCACCGCCACGGCGATCGTTGCCACGGTAACCGCCGCCACCGCCGCCGCCATATCCGCCACCACCACCACCACCGCCACGTTCTTCACGTGGTTGAGCTTCATTAACGCGCAGGGCACGTCCGCTAAATTCAAAGCCATCAAGGCCTTTGATTGCATCTACCATGGCTTCTTTTGAACCCATAGTGACGAAACCGAAGCCACGTGGGCGTCCAGTTTCGCGGTCTTGTGGCATGTGAACGTCAGTGACTTCACCATACTGAGAGAAGAGGTCTGAGATCTCTTCAGAGGTTGATTGGAACGACAAGTTCCCTACATACATTTTCATTTTAACTAAAAGTCGCCTTCTTATCTAGTGCGCTACATAGGTTGATCCCGCTCATCGGAATGCGAAAATTATAAGATAATTTACAAGCCTAGTGACGACACATATAGGAAGATGACTTCTACTCTTTGAGGGATTTTAAAAAAAATACGATGAAAATCGTATTTTTTTCACCTGAACCCTTTATGATCAAGAATCAATGACTTCTCAGACTTCTCGATACTTTGTGAAAGAGTCTCCAAGACAAGAGTCAATTTAGCCTTATAATGCACGCATGGAACTCGAAGATGAAGCTGAAGACGTCCTACAAAAGGCCTGCCGAGGACTTGAGCTGCCATATGATCCTACATGGTCTCTAGAGGAGGCGGCGAGGCGGTTGAATGTGAACTACGAAGCTCTCACGCGCCTAGAAACCTATACACCTACAGCATCTCTCCCTGACGAGGTAAAATGCCACACGACAGAATTCGGCCACATTGGGGTGAATTCCTGGCAAATCGGGACACATTTATTCGATACAGGGACGAATGGTGAGCAAATCAGGGAAACATCTGGCCAGTTGACGGGGATTACGATCACCCATGGTCACCATGATCATGTGGGAGGGTATAGTGTCTTAAGACCGTATGTCGAAACCGCTTGGTGTCCCAGCGATCAGCCGATCGATCAGGCTGAAACGCTAAAACACGGCGAGATCTGCCTCATGAGTGGATACCAGTTTCGTTGCTTAGACGTCACAGGTCACGCGACCCCGACTCATGCGCCCAAGGCGCTCGCGTATTATACTGATGAGACAGAAGTGCCGCTCTGTGTCATCGGAGATGCTATCTTCGCAGGGTCTATGGGTGGATGTAGAAATGCCGCACAATATGAACAGCTCATGAGCAATGTGAGAGATCACATACTCACTCTGCCACCAAAAACCCTTTTGCTGCCTGGCCATGGTCCTGCCACGACAGTGGAACAAGAGTTACTGAACAATCCGTTTCTAGCTAGGTAATGCCAATCAGAAAAGGAAACAGGTATAAGCGCTAATAGAGAAACATCTGGGTCCTATGAACTGAAGCGTTTGATCGCATCCTTTCGGGCGAGTGAGACGGCGATATTTCGGATGAAGTTTTTCCCTTCTTTACGTGTTTCCTTTTTACTCACGACAAAGGTCTGATCACAGAGGTCAATGGCGTAAGGGATGTTCCCTGAAGACATGGAGAACATGCCCTGAAGACCGAGTGACTTGAGTGCACCCAGACAGTCACGAATGCGTTCGCCAGAGAGTTTCGAGAAGGCTTCGTCAATGGG
>CALFDI010000293.1 GCA_937952875.1 uncultured Verrucomicrobiales bacterium | reverse complement strand
GAGAGTGGAGAACTGAGGACGCTCAATTACCCAACTGATCTGTTACAGCTCGATCCTCTGTTTTTCTTCAGTCGACCGTCTTTTGAAGTCCATCCAGCGATAGATAAATCTTACGGAGTGACGATTCAGGGGCGGAGTCTTTTTTCAGTCAAGATGCGCCAGCTACTCACACCTCGTGCAAATGGCTCTCTGATGCGCCTAAGAAATGGCGGCCTTCTGGCTGCAGGAGCGGAGCAGGGGCGAGAGCTTTTTTTCACGCGTCTTGATAAAGACTTAGAGCGGGTCAGTGCAGATATTCTCTCATATGAAGGTGGATTGCTTCAGGATTCCGAGCGCGATCTACGGACATCTGGATGGTCTCCACTCGGTCCGTGGGATGAGGAGGCTTTCTGGATCTATGATCAAGAGGGCTACATGAGAGTGCTCTCTGCGGATGGTGAACAGCGCAGCCGTAGAATAGGTCAGTCCTGGTGGATCGATGGTGGTTTCATGCCTGATAGGCAGCTACATCTACTAGATGATCGTATCATTCTTAGCGGAAGCGATGGGTTGAGAGCTTACGATACGAATGTCCTAGCTGAGGCCTCGCCAATGAGATTCAAGCTGGCTGCTCTATATGCGGAGTGCATGCGCAGGCTAGGTGATCGGCGCTTCGAAAAGCGTGGCTTAGAGCTCGTGCAGAACTACAGTCTACGCCCTGAGGGATGGCACCTTCTTTTCCGTGATGCGAGGCGTCGGAAAAACACCTCCGGCATGGCAGCAGCTCTCGTTGGCATGATCGAGGCGCTCGTCGATAGTCGTGATAAACCAGCCTTTCCTATGTTCAGTGAAAAGGAAGCACGTGCAGAACTTCAGGCGCTAGGGATAGATTTCCTAGGCCGCACATCGACCGAGATCACTCAACAGATGAGACTACTGGGTGACAAACTCCTCATCAGCGACTCCTCAAATACTTTGTATGTAGTCGCCGATACATTGACGAAACACAGTCAGATAGAATCGCACCATTGGACCTGGGGAGAGGACTTTTTCTCAGATATGCAGACGCGTAATCTCCTCAGTGAAGAAGAGGTGAAGCGAGAGTCCCTACGAATACGAATCGAGAAAATGGATGAGTGGCGCGAAGGAGTCCGTCCACAGGGCAAGGTTATCTGGATAGGTGATAAAGCTCTGCGCGCTCTTCCAAAAGGCGGCCTCCGTGTCTGGGAGGCTGATGCGTTCATTGATCTAAAATCTGAGCACGCAGTGGGGGAAGACTGGCTCATCCGCATGGACGCCACACCGATCGGTTATGACTCTTCTTCCGTCTGGCTTTTAAATACTGAAGGTCTCCCAGAAAAGAAGCTCTTCACGATCGGCGATGGCCAACACATCGAATGCGCCTATTACAATTCTGACTCTCTCGCGATCATTACAGATACGAGTCAGCTGCAACTCTACAATGGCCAAGACATGACTCTCGTCAGAAGTGAAGAATTTACAGACTCAATCAATGCCGCCCGCCATGAACCAACACGTCTACAGATTTTCAATAACGGAGCTTTCTTCTCTGGTGAGCGCGTGACGTGGGTTCCTCTGAATCCAGAGAAGAAAGGGTTCGCCTTCGATCTAGGCTACGAAGGCCGGCCGCCAGCTCGGGATGTGAGCGGGTATTTCTTCTCCCAAGCCATACGGGAGACATCTGGCACGGTCCTCGTAACCAGTCAGCCTGGACACGTCTTCCGTCTTACACTTAGCACTGACTGATTCGTGAGTATTTTCCGATCTACGGCTCATCCAGTTTTTCCCGTGCTAATTTGTGGGCTTCTCTGGGGAAGCGCCTTTCCTGTGATCAAGCAGGTCTTCTTGCACTGGGAGGATCAAGGTCTAGAGCGGACGCTTCCCATCGTGTATTTCTTCGCAGGCGTGCGCTTCTGTATCGCTGGGGCGGGTCTTCTGTTTTATGGAAAAAATCTGCGTCAAGAGCTTCGGCAAACCTCGATCAAATTACTCATTCTCTTGGCGTTGACGCAGACGCTGATTCAGTATCTCTGCTTTTATCAGGCAGTGGCTCTCTCTAGTGCCAGTCTGGCCTCGCTACTCGTCGCCACAGGCAGCTTCTGGTGGATGCTGCTCAGTCCTCCTATTCTCAAGACACCATGGCCAAGCGCCCTGCAGTGGCTGGGTCTTATCGTCGGCGGAGTGGGCGTCACTCTCGCGGTCTACGCACCTGGAGAGGGTGGGGAGAATCCCATTGCAGGTGCAGGACTCATGCTACTAGCTAGCTGTAGCGGAGCCTTTGCTGTGATCATCTTTCAGAAAGTAAAGCACACGATATCTGCTGTGAATTCCACGGGCATATCACTCCTAAGTGGAGGCGTCGCACTGGTGCTCATCGGCTCGACTGCCATGGAGCACGCTGGCATTATGTTCGATGCGAGAGTCGTAGTGAGCACCTTGTGGCTCGCTTTTGTTTCAGCTGCAGCCTTCAGCCTGTGGAATTATCTCACGACTCTCTATCCAGTCACACTGCTTGCCTCTTATCGTTTTCTTATCCCGATCTGTGGAGTCGTGGAGTCGCTCGTCTTTCTTCGGACAGAAAGCCCAGGCTGGGGCCTTCTTGTCGGTGGAGCCATGGTTCTAGCGAGCGTTATTTTCGCCCAGAAAAACGCTACTCGCTAGGCTGAGGAACTGTTGCCTCTGGAGACTCTGGATCTGGCTTGAAATACTTTTCCACGGCGGGAGTGATCTCGACCATGATGGACTGGAAATAGCCCATACCCACCTTGAGTTCGGCTTTGGCTTTCGGGCTCAGCTCGAAATTATTCTTCGTGAGTAAGACAAAAATCCGACGTGCATCTTGGTCTGATTTTTCCGTCATTTCATCGTCTAAGGCCTTTCGGTCTTCATTGCTTGGCTGCTCTAAACCGTCCAATTGGTCCATGATCGCCTTAGATTCATCGAGCACCTTCTTCATTTCGGCCACAGCCACAGTCGTGCTCTCATCATCTACCATACTCTCCAGCACATCGGGGAGACGGTGCATAGAATCGACAAATTCTTGAGCGATCTGATGCACGGTTTTTGTTTCAACAGCCTGCTCAGCTGAGCTTAGAGGCGTCGAAGCTGAATCGCTCGACTGATCCTTACATGAAGATAAAAAAATGGCGGAAGTCGCGATGAGCGTGAAAGTGGAAAAACGAAACATAAAATGTGTGTGTCAGAAGGTATGCGCTTTTCAGACTGCTTTGACAACACACGAAAGTCCTCCAGCTCACTCGTCGCTTGTCATTCAGTGAAAGCTTTCTAGTCTGCAGCCACATGACCCCAGCCCTGCAGACACTTTTGCTCGCATTCACTGAAGGTGGCCTCTCTCGACCAGAGAAGGCGCTATTCCTTGGCGCCGAGTATTCAGCTCATCTAAAGGACTGGGAAATACTCGGCCACCAATTCCACCGCCCGCAAGCTGCTGAGTGGGAAAGAGAAGGCCTAGAACTGACGGAAACCTTGTCCGGTCAATGGCCAGTCGTCATGACCTTGCCTGGAAAGGCCCGCGACGAGATCTTTCTGTCTCTAGCACGGGCCATCGAACACACTGAAGACGGAGGCACAATCGTGGCGTGCCTGCCGAAATCTGCAGGAGGCCCACGCTTTGAAAAAGAACTGCGTAAAGTTCTCGGTCACGCAGACAGTATCTCTAAACACAAATGCCGCGTCTTCTGGGGAACCAAGACAGACCAAGTAAAGGAATCTCTTCTCACACAGTGGAAGTCCCTCGATGGCAAGACGTCGATCAAAGACACAGACTTTGTCTCAGAAGTAGGAGTCTTTAGCGCAGACCATATCGATGCAGGGTCCGCATTTCTCGCGGAACATCTACCGAAGCGCGTCTACGGTCGTGTCGCAGATCTTGGAGCAGGGTGGGGCTATCTCTCCGCTGAAGTCTTGAAGCGTTGCCCGAGCGTCAGATCACTAGACCTGTATGAATCAGATCGGCGCGCATTAGCCTGCGCAGAGGTCAATGTGAAAGGGGACGCAAAACTATCCTTCCACTGGCACGACGTCGAGCAAGGCATCGAAGGGCCATACGATTCCATCGTGATGAATCCACCATTCCACAAAGGCATCGCAACAGACGTGAGTCTGGGTCGAGGGTTTCTCAGGACAGCACATGCGGCACTCAAGCGTGGCGGCGAGCTGTATATGGTTGCAAATCGGCAACTTCCATACGAAGCCGAGCTCGATGAACTCGGCATGCGTTGGCGGAAGCAGGCGGAAAACGAGACTTTTAAGCTCATATTCGCCGTAAAGAGATAATTCTTCATTAGAGAACACACAGAATCCCGCAACGCCCCACACCTTTTATGATCAAACTCGGAAAACTGCTCGCCAATCTCGGCTACGGCTCGCGCAAAGAAGTAGCACGCATGATCAAGCGCGGCGCTGCGACAGATCTCGAAGGCAATGAACTGACGGAAAAGTCTCTCGTCGAACCAGAAGGTGTCCTTTTTCTAGGTGAAGAACTCGACCCCGTCGCGCCGCTCACCATCATATTAAATAAACCCTGTGGATACACCTGCACCACGGACGATACAGGTGATAGCGTCTATGAGCTGCTCCCATACCGGATGCTCAAGCGCAACCCAATCGTCGCCTGTGTCGGGCGTCTCGATAAAGACACATCCGGCATGCTCATCATGACGGATGATGGAAAACTTCAGCATAAGATCATTCACCCTAAATCGAATGTCGGGAAAGTCTACGATGTTCTACTAGATCGCCCTCTAACAGGAAAAGAAGCTGAGATTTTTGAATCAGGTGAGATGCTTCTCAAAGACGAAATCAAACCTCTCAAACCTGCGCAGATCGAGGTCATAGACGAAAAGCGCGCACGCGTCACACTGCACGAAGGCCGCTACCACCAAGTGCGACGAATGTTCGCAGCCGTGGGAAATCACGTCCTAGAACTGAAGCGTATCTCGATGGGTAATCTCGCCATGCCAGACGATATCGAAGAGGGGGACTGGCGTATGATTTCTGACGAAGAACTCGCGCAAATTTTCGGTAAATGAATTGGCGGAAATGGTGGATCTCACGATTCAGCAAAGTTCTGAATCGGCAGACGCAACTAGAGAATGCGCAGAATCAGTCGCTCAGTCATATTGAAATCGGGCATCTGGGAGAAAAGATCGCAGCAGATCATCTCACGACTCAAGGGCGGAAAATCCTCTATAAAAACTATCGCGGACCATACGGAGGTGAGATCGACATCGTCGCAAGACATGGAGAGTTCCTGACTTTCGTCGAGGTGAAGACCCGTCGCTCTGGAGGTCTTGGCAGACCACTCGATGCCATCACTCAGGATAAGCGCGATCTCATGAGGCGCGGAGCAAAGGCCTGGCTAAAACTTCTCAAAAACAAAGAGGTTCCATGGCGGCACGATGTCGTCGAGGTGCTCGTCACACACGGAGAACTGCCACAGGTCACGATCGTAGAAGACGTGAAGACTCGAAAAGATCGAAATGACCTAAGCTAAAGTGAAAAAGCCTCCGCCTGCGAAAATGCAAACGAAGACTTCCTCGCTGAATCAAAACAGAATCACAGTGATCTGAACTGAAACATGTGCGTGTCACTCGGCCAAGGGCTTCACAACACAATCAAGCTATCTGAAAAAGTCACACGCCGTCCGTTGTAATACCAAGCGCATTTTGTAGAGCCAAAGGAGTGCAGACTTCAGTCTGCACAACAACAGACCGACAAAGGGGCAAACATCGACCCTATGCAGACTAAAGTCCGCACACCTTTACCTATCTAATTCATCACCAAAAACAGCATTCTCAACAAAGCTGTTATCTGTTAGTAGGGCTCTGATTAACGCCATTATCATGAAAGCCATCATCCCTTGTCTTGCTCTCTTTTCCTTTCCCACACTTTCAGCAGAAGTCATCGTCACAACTCATGCTGAACTGAACACAGCCATTCTTGCCGCACGTTCGGGCGGGGACCGGCATATTTCCTTTGGGGCGGATATCAGCGCGACAGAGCCTTCAGGCA
>CALFDI010000292.1 GCA_937952875.1 uncultured Verrucomicrobiales bacterium | reverse complement strand
AAGCACCTTCATGTTGGGGTAAACTTGGAGTTTACTAGAAAATTAGTGTCTGAGGCTGAAGAGTGTGCTGTAGCTAAAGAATAATCACATTTTCTCCCTTGTTTCGTTGTGAACTAGATTCCCGACTCTAATACGACAGCTCTTGAACTCTAAAAGTGTCCAGTAAGTGTCCAGTAGTCGTTTTTTGAAGCAAAAAATAAGGACTTATGATTTAACATAAGTCCTTGATTTTAAAGTGGTGGCCCGTGCCGGATTCGAACCAGCGACACAAGGATTTTCAATCCTCTGCTCTACCAACTGAGCTAACAGGCCTTCGGTAGTTTGCTTTCAGCTATTGCTGAAGGCGGGCGGTTTTTAGGGTGGGCTTTTCGTATTGGCAATAGAAAAAGTGTTTAGAGTCGTTCTTTTAGGAAAAAGAGTGAAACGCGAATCGATATTTCCAAGCTTTTAGCGGAAATGATACTGAGATCGTCTTCTTTCTGATGCCACCATCCTTTACGTGCGAAGTCGCCGATCATGTCTATTGTCGGAATGCCGGCGTTATTGAGTGGAACGTGATCATCTAAAATAGGTCCGGATGCCATTTTGTAGTGTTTCGCCGCTCCGGTGGCTTTTGCTGCTGCAAGGAGGTCTTTTTTGAGTTCACGGGGAGAGTCTGAGGGGAGTTTGATCGAGAGATCTTTATGGCCGATCATGTCCAGGAGTAGGCCGAATTCTGGCAGTTGACCGCGGCTACGCCATTGTGCGGCATAGATGCGGCTCCCGTAGATTCCATCGAAGAGGTTCGTTCCTTGGACTGGTCCCATGTCTGCAGTGAGGGCTTCTTCTCCGTCGAAAAAGACGAGTTCGAGCTGGCTGGCTTTATCAGGAGAGTCAGTATGAAGTGTTCTGGCTATTTCTAGGATCGCTGCGCAGGCGGATGCCGCATCGTCTGCGCCGAGAAAGTCAATCCCGGGAATGGGCTTGGAGTCTATGTGAGCACAGAGGAGTCCTTTGACCGGCTTTTCCCAGAGGCCTGCATTGTCTTCTGCTCCATAGCGGGCGAGGATATTGGTAAATGTCTTCTCGCCAAGTGGCGTCATCGCCTGAAAGGTCTGATAGCGAGCATGCCAGTTATGTTTTTTTAATTCTGCAGATACGTAAGCGCTGACTTGCTTTAGGCCTTCTGACTCCACAGGGCGTGGGCCGAATGCTAGGATCGCTTTGGTATGGGCATAGGCGTTTGCACCATGTGTATTCTCCTTCGCGGTCCCTTCTTCTGCTGGAGACTCTGACTTTGCTGTGTCACAGGATGAAAGGATGCAGCTCAGTGAGGCGATGCAGAAGAGGCGAGCGATCATTTTGTGAGAGAATCTGTAGGAAGACCAAGAAGCTCTAGAATGCGCTGTAGATCTTCGTTGCCGTAATACTCGATCTCGATTTTACCTTTCTTCTTGGTGTGTTGTATCGTCACCTGTGTTGATAGTTGCTTCTGCAGAGAGTTTGCAATCGTGGTGATCACTTCTGGTGTGTCTTCTGCTGCTGGAGCGAGTGCATTTTTTTCAGCAGGCTTTGGATTTGTTTGATCAGCGTGGAAGCTCTGAACTAGCTTTTCAGCAGCACGAACGGTGAGCCCTTTCTTTAAAATTTGGCTGCTCGCGGCGAGCTGAGATTTGTGATCTTTCAGTGAGAGGATAGCCTTCGCATGGCCGACGCTGAGCTGTGCTCCGGCGACGAGTTCTTGAATGTCATCATGAAGGTCTAGGAGGCGCATAGCATTTGCGACACTTGCGCGGGACTTACCGACGCGCTTAGCGATCTCTTCTTGCTTCATGGAAAATTCCTTCGCGAGGCGGACATAGCCGTGAGCTTCTTCGATCGGGCTGAGGTCTTGGCGCTGCAGGTTCTCAATGAGAGCCATTTCCAGCACTTCGATATCAGTAGCAGTGCGCACGATGATGGGCACTTCTGTCAGCTCTAGTAGCTGCGAGGCACGCCAGCGCCGCTCACCGGCAATCAGTTCGAACTTTCCATCGACCTTCCGGACGATGAGAGGTTGGATGATGCCGTGCTGGGCGATAGAGCCTTGAAGCTCTGCCAAAGCCTCTTCCGAGAATCGTTTCCGTGGCTGAAGTGGGCTAGGGACGACGGAGGTGATATCCACACGCTGCACTTGATCACCTTCAGCTATCTGAGCCTTGGGTGGTTCTGTCGCTCCGGGTTGTTTTTTTATAAGGGCTCCGAGTCCCTTACCGAGTGCCTTTTTAGTCGCCATGAGATGGCGAGCGTAAGCGCATGCTGAGAGAAAAGGCAAAGCCATATCGTATGATTTACTAAAGATTTTTTTCAGAAATAGTCAGAGTTAAGATAAGACCTTGATTTTCTGCTCGGTGTCACAGTGCAGACCTTGACCATGTGGTGGGAATGAGGTGAGATCATGTTTATGAAATCTTTAGGAATTAGCATTTTTGCTGCCTTGGCGTGCCTTATCCCAGTTCATGCGGACTTTGGCCCACGCTCAGTTGCTCTCGAGGCGCAGAAGGCCGTGCAGGCGATGGGCGATGAAATGCGTGCTGGAAACTATGAGGTCTCGATCGCGAACATGTATCCACGTTGGAAAAAGCGCTTAGCTGCGCGAAAAGGCGGGATGCAACGGCTAGATCAACAGCTGACCAAGGCCATCAATGATATTAAGACTTCAGGCATCATTATCCAGAGTTACATCGCGCACGAGCCAAGCGTGGTCTATGGGGTCTGGCCAGGAAAGGCTACGGTGAATGGTGAGGAGACTCTCGTTACGAAAGAGTGGCTAGCGCTGGTGCCGACCAATGCTGTTTACCGGATCGCACTGCCGAATGGAGGCGGTGTAGAGACAGTCAATGCGAAGGGCTTTCAGGTCGCCATCCGCGATAAGGCTACACTCGACTGGAAGTTCATGGACGGAGGCAATATTACTATAGCGGATTTACGAAGCATCTTTCCTGGCTTACCTGAAGACATCGTCCTGCCTGCTAAGGGAGCGAAATAAGATCTCCTTCGATCACTATGGCTAAGGAGAAGAAAAAGACGCTGTCTGCTGCTGAGAAGAAAGCAAAAGAGCAGCGTAAAATCGCTAAGCAGAAAGAGCGTGCGAAGAGTGATCTCTGCTACGTGCGAGACTCCGGTATTCATGGCAGTGGTGTCTACGCCAGTTGCGATATCGCAGCGGGGGAGAAAATCATCGAATACGTCGGTGAGAAAATTGATAAAGAGGAAAGCGAGCGTCGCGCGTGGGCACAATATGCTCGCGCAGAAAAGCATGGCGAAGCCGCCGTTTATATATTCACGATTAGTAAGAAGTGGGACATAGATGGAAATAAGCCATGGAATACTGCGCGTCTGCTCAATCACTCGTGTGAGCCAAATTGTGAAACGTGGCAGGAAGGAAAGCGCATATTTATCTACGCTCTCACGGATCTCAAAAAAGATGAGGAGCTAACCTTCGACTACGGATTTGATGTCAGCACATATGCTGATCACCCTTGTCGCTGTGGCACGAAAAGCTGCGTTGGCTACATCGTCAGCCGCGAACAGTGGGACGAGCTAGAAGAACTGAAAACGGCTGAAAAAGACAACGGCTAAACAGCACATCGCTCTGCGCTCTAGCCTCTCGAGCGAAATGATCCCGGCACGTAGCTGAAAGTGTTTTTCACAATGTGTGCGAGTCCCGGATTTTTAAATTCATAGATGAGAAATGGCACTGCGATCAGTGTCGCCAGCAAGTCAGACGCAGCAGACACGGCCCAGATCCCATTTAGCCCGAAGACGAGCGGGAGTGTGAAGAGTAATGCTGGCAAGATAACGATTTGTCGCATCACGGCGAGTATGATCGCTCGCCTCGCTTTTCCAACAGCCTGAAAATAGCAAGCCGCTATGATCTGGAATCCGACGAGAGGAATGAGGATAAATGTCACCCGGAGAGCGCGAGCACCTTCTTCGATAAACTGAGGAGATGATCCGAAAAAGCGAAACACATTTCGCGGGAAAAACTCTGCGATAAAGAACCCTAGAAGTAGGATAATCGTCGCCATAATCGTCGCGCTGAGCCATGCCGCGCGCACACGATTGTAACGGCCTGCTCCTTGATTATATCCTACGATTGGCTGCATCCCTTGGCCGATGCCGACCACTGGTAGCAGCACGAGAGTCGAGGCGGAGAAGACCACGCTCATAATGGCGACAGCATTATCTCCACCATATTTCAGCAATTGCATATTCAAGAGTGCTGCATAGATCGCGCTGCCTGCCTGGAGGAAAAAGGAAGGAAGCCCGAGATAGAGAATGCGCTTGTAAGGAGCGAGAAAGGCGTAGTCTAAGAAATTAGGCTCCTGTGTGCCGATCTGCACGGACTTTCCTCGCTCGCTAAAGTGCCGAATGTAAAACTGAATCGCGATGATGCTCGAGACAATGTAGCCGGTAGCAGTAGCCATACCGGCACCGCGCATACCGAGCCCCATCTGACCGATAAAGACGGCATCGAGAATGATATTTACCAGTGGGCTCGCAGCAGTCACGATTAAGGCGTATTTGGGGAATCCTTGGGCCCGTATCGTCTCTGCCAGGCCACCGCCGATAGCCATGGGAAGATAGCAGAGGATGAGGGGGATGATATAAGCTCGAGCAAGTCCAATCGTATCACCAGATGCGCCAGCTGTGTAGAGAACACTATCTAGCCACGGGAAGAGAGCCAAGGCGAGTGGAGGTAAAAAGAAAACGAGCAGGAGAAACCCGGCGATCAATAGCCTCTTCATCCCCAGAGAGTCTCCAGCGCCGAGAGCGATAGAGACGGCTGATGCCATACCAGAGCCGACCAGCATAGTCCCTCCCAGAAGGAGGATGAAGAGTGGAAAAGCGACAGCTATACCTGCCAAGCCATCTTCCCCCACATAGTGACCGATGAAGGCGCGATCGATGAGGCTATTCACCGAGTGCAGCATCATACCCGCGACAGCTGGAAACGAGAATCGCGCTAAAAGCCGGGGGATCGGCTCAGTGCGGAGTTCATCGCTCAGTGTGGACACGGGATAGTTCTATGGGTGAAAGGGCGGGCTAGCAAAGGGAATGCTTGATCTATTCGGTCGATGACGCTGTTGCCATGACAGTGCCGACTTTAGCATAGAGCTCAGTCTGCTGAGCTGAATGAGACACGAGATCCTCTGAGAGAGTCACACGGCCCGGCTCGAATAGGGTAATCGTGCTACTGCCTCCGAAGGCGAAATACCCTTTTTCTGCGCCTTTCTCCACTGTCTCACCCGCAGTGAATGTCTGGTGGATAGAGCCGACGCACGTGGCGCCGATCTCCATACAGATCACAGTGCCGAGTGATGCTGTTTCGACTTGTGTAAGAGTGCGTTTGTTCTGCCAGAGGTAGCTCAGATTTTTCTTCAAAGCGATCGGTGAAACAGAAAACAGAGGGCCATTGATCAGACGTGTCTCACCAGGTGTTCCTGAGACCGGGAAGTGGTAGCGGTGATAATCGACTGGGCAAAGCCGCGATAAAACGAGCGCTCCATCAGAATAACGCTTCGCGAGTTCTGCATCTCCGAGAAGTGCCTCAAGGTCGAATGACTGGCCTTTGACGAAGACCCCATCGATCTCGCTCGCTTTAGGAAAGCCCAGATGACGGCCGTCTGCTGGAAAAACGATGCTATTAGGAGATTGATCAATCGGACGGGCTCCAGCAGCGAGCTTACGATAGAAAAAGTCGTTAAAAGAGGTGAACTCGTCCGGTTGTTTCACAAAGTCTGCAGGATCTAGTCCATAGGTATCGAGGAATGGCTGCACGCGTGACTTGCTCTGTGGCGTGCTCATTTTCCTCCCATACCAGGCAGAGAAAAAAGGGCGCTTGACGAAGCTATGCAGGGCAATTGAGCCAAGTGGGTTACCATAAGCCCATTTAAGAAAGCCCTCACCATAGACTTGTTCAGTCTCGATTTGGCCAGAGTCGCGATTGTAAAAAGTGATAGGAGACAAGATAGATGGAATTAAGCATCTGTGCTTTGAATGAAAAGCTGATACGCAGAAAATACTGGTGATTTTTATGAAAGAATCTACGAGCCTCGAACGTGAACTAACTTCTCATTGAATTGTTCCGTGAAATAAGCGCATTGCTTATTTGCCAAGTGTCAAAAGCATTGTTTACCTCCCCATCCCCAAACATGATTTCTCCTACCAAAGGGTTGATTCTATCGGTTCTTCTCGCAGCTTCTACAGTGCTCTTCGCAGATCATTCTCTGTATATGCAGTCCTGTGGAGCTTGCCACGGAGCAGATGGAAAGGGAGTGGAAGGGCAGTTCCCGCCCTTAGCCGAGAGTGAATGGGTAGAAGGGGCGCCTGATCGCCTTATCCAGATCGTGCTCAAAGGCATTACTGGCCCCATCCAAGTGAAGGGGAAGGCATACAATCTAGCGATGCCTCCCCAAGGAATGAGCATGAAGGATCAGCAGATTGCGAAGGTCTTGTCCTATGTGCGGGCGAATTTTGGCAATAAAGAAACGGCGATCACTACTGAAATGGTAGCTCACGCACGCACGCAGACAAAAAAGCGGAAAAAACCTTGGTCTGCTGAAGAACTCACAGCTCTTTATCCATTGCCTGGGCGCGAGCCAATGCTGCAGAATCTCGTGAGCAAGGTCTATTATGGGAAATGGAAGTCTCTGCCTGATCTCGATAAGCTAGAGCCTGATGCCGTCGAGGAGGAACATAACGGCATAATGAGCGTTCACAGAACGGCGAAAAAAGATCACTTTGCCATGCGGTTTAGCGGTGATTTTGTCGTGAAGACTGAAGGCACATATCGCTTCACGCTGGATGCTGATGATAGTGCAGATCTCTTTATCGCTGGCGAGCGAATCATTCATTTACCGGGTAAAGGGCCTATGAATGGGAGCCGTGTCATCAAGAAAGAGGTCGCCTTAAAGCCTGGCCGCTTAGCCTTTCAACTCGACTACTGGGAGTATGCTGGCCAAGAAGGATTGAGCGTCCGCGTCGAAGGACCAGGGGTGCCAAAAGACACGTTCCTCACACCCCAAACGAAGTCGAAAAAGAAAGGACGCACGTGGGAGTCGATACCGATCGAGGCGAAAGACGGCAAAGTCGCTCTCTACCGTAACTTTATCGCTGGCACATCTGCTAGAGCGATCGGAGTAGGCTATCCAGAAGGGGTTAATCTCGCCTTTTCTGCCGACGATTTTTCCGTAGGAATCATCTGGAGAGGGAAGTTCATGGATGCAGGCCGGCACTGGACTGATCGAGGACAAGGCTTCCAAGCGCCTGCAGGGAAAGATGTTGCACTACTTGGTCAAGGCCCAGCCTACGCACTCTTAGATTCGCCAAAAGAGAAGTGGCCTAAAGCATTTCAACCAGAGCTAGAGGCGCGCTTTTTAGGATATCGGCTTCTCGATGGAACGGGGCGCCCTGAGTTTCATTATAAAGTGTCAGGAATTCGCATCTCAGATACGATCACTCCACAGTCGGATGCGATCTTGAGACTTATCCAGCCTCGGTCAGAGTTCGATTCAGGGCAGTCGCTTCACATGCGTATCGCTCATGGTGCACCTGTGAAGAAAGTCGCAGAAGGCACCTATGAATTGGGAGAGACACTTACTATAAAGGTAGAAGGTGCGGTCACGACTGTTCTCCCCAGAGCTTTGATTATAACTCTGACACATGCGAGCCCTGTAGGCATCACTTATAGCTGGAAATAGCTGAGTATTACTTCAATTTTCACGATTTACCCCATTCATGATTCGATTGCTCCTTCTTTTCCTTTTATCTCTGAGTCTAGCGGCTGTAGGGCATCCATCGTATCAGCGTGAGGAGATACCTTTGCCTGAAGGCGAAGTCATGGAGATTGGCTCTATCGCGATCATGCCTGATCAGAAAGTCGCAGTCGCCACCCGCCGTGGAGATGTTTGGATCTGTGAAGGAGCCTATGGTGATGACCTTTCTCAAGTGACTTGGTCTAAGTTCGCCACCGGCTTACACGAGCCCTTCGGCATGGATTTTCTCGATGATTCGCTCTATGTCACGCAACGGCCAGAACTCACGCGACTACGTGATATGGATAAAGACGGAGTGGCAGACCTTTATGAGACCGTTACGCAGGACTGGGGGATCAGTGGTGACTATCATGAATATGCCTTTGGCTCTCTGCCTGATGGAGAGGGGAATCGCTGGGTATTACTCTGCCTCACGGGGTCGTCAGGAGCGCGGACTGACTTCCGTGGCTGGTGCATGCGTGTCACACCTGACGGTGAGACGATTCCTACAGCATACGGTATCCGTAGCCCTGGAGGTATCGGCTTTAATCAGGCCGGAGACGCTTTCTATACAGATAACCAAGGGCTCTGGAATGGATCATCATCGCTCAAGTGGCTAAAGCCGGGCAGCTTTCAGGGGAATCCAGCCGGGAATAAGTTTTTTAAGAAACAGAGTGCGATTCAAGGGAAACCAGTAGCGCCAAATGATGAGTCACGCGTGATCACTGAGTTAGACAGGATACCGCACTACGTCCCACCAGCAGTCGTCATTCCGCACGGGAAAGTCGGGCGTTCTCCGTCAGCTGTTTTGGCAGATCAGAGTGAGGGAAAGTTTGGTCCATTCAATGGCCAGATTCTCTTAGGTGAGCAGACGGCGTCCGAAGTCCAGAGGGTCTTTTTGGAAAAGGTCAATGGCGTCTATCAGGGAGCAGTCTTCAAGTTCTTGAAAGGCTTCCGTGCCGGTATAGTGCCTATGAAACAAGGGGATGATGGCACATTGTTTGTCGGTGGGACGAATCGTGGCTGGGCCTCGTCTGGGGGGAAGCGATTCACTTTCGAACGCGTCCGTTGGAATGGGAAGAAAAGCTTCGAATTCCATGAAATGAAAATTACGAGAGATGGATTTGACCTAACTTTCACAGATAAGTTGGACAAATCCATCGCGGAAGACCCTGCAAGCTACAAAATGGCGGCGTGGACATACATCCTGAGAAGTGGCTATGGAAGTCCAGAGGTAGACGAAGCTATTCCCGTTGTGACCGAGGCAAAACTCTCTCCTGATGGCAAAAGTGTTTCCTTAAAAGTCAAAGGCCGTGTTAAAGGGCACGTGCATCATTTAAATGCCAAACTCCTCAAGAGTGAATCTGGCGCAACACTTATTCATAAAGATGCTTACTACACCATTAATGAATTTCCCGAACAATAAATGGCTTACACAGAGGGCGATCAGATCAGTCAGTGTTCTGATATTTTCTTCATGTCTCACGGCGACAGCTGATGAGTGGGAGCAGCTTATTGATAAAGACCTGAGTAAGTGGGAGGCATGGACGGGCGTGCCTCATACTTCCCTAGAGATCGATGCAGAGGGCAAGTCAGATGATGGGAAGTCTGGCGTGCCACTAGGTAAAGGTGATCCTTTAAAAGTCTATCGCTACCAAGAAGGAGATAGTGGTGACCCGCAGCTCTACATATCCGGGCAGATCTATGCAGGTCTCGCGACTAAGAAAGAATACAAAAACTATCACCTTAGTATGCAGGTTAAGTGGGGGGGAAAGAAATGGGCTCCAAGATTAGAAGCTCCGCGTGACAGCGGTATTCTCTACCACTGCAAAGGCCCTGACGGAGTGTTTTGGAATGTGTGGAAACAGAGTCTAGAGTGTCAAGTTCAGGAGAATGATAACGGGGATTATTTTAGAATAGGTAATGTGGGGTGTTATATTCCATCCATTAAGATTCCAGATGCTAAACGCCCACGTTTCGATCCAAAAGGAGAGTGGTCATCAGTCGGGATCGAAAAAGGCTCATACTCCGTGCAGCGAAGCGAGAACTATGAAAAAAATGGTGACTGGAACACTGTCGAAATCATGACGATAGGTGACCGAGCAGCTCACTTCTCTAACGGAAAACTCGTGCTGATTCTAAAAGATGCGACTCAAGTCGTCGATGGAGTCCGCTCTCCTCTGACAGAAGGTCAAATTCAGATTCAATCTGAAGGAGCAGAGGTAACATATAGAGATCTTAAGATTAAGCAGCTCAGTGAGTTTCCAGAGAATGTCGAAAAGCTCTTTCCCGCTGATTAGTCTGGCAGAAGTGTGACTCACACTTCTGCATTTAGATATCGCGATTTACTCAAAATTTGTCACTTTGTCCGCATGTCCGACTCAGGAACAGAGCAGAATCAGCCAAATGAAGCGCAAGAGCTTAGGCAACGCCGTGTGCCATCAAGCAGATCTGAGCAACAGCCGGAAGATGAGTGGAGCACTCAGGGCAAAATTCGGAATCATAGCCAAAAGGAGAATTCGAAATTTGTCCTCATTGCGAGCGTATCTGTGATCATAATTCTCGTCGTAGCTGGATTCATCGTGTCAAAGTTATCTAAAGAAGATCAAGGCATCGGTGGAACCGTGGGTGTTGAACTCACAAAGTTCGTCCCTCCGGAACAAAATGTTCAACCCATTGTGGTTGATACTGCGGACGATGACCTTCAGATGTGGTATAATGAACGCATCAGTGATTTATATAAAGATGCAGCTCAATTGATTGAAACATTCATAGCAACTGATTCAGACGCGGAGCGTGCACTTCTACTCAGAACGCCCGAGTCATCTCTCCCTCTTATCAATCAATGGCCATCCATCGTAGACCCTTTACCTAATACAAAAGACTCTGACAAATGGGCGTTCACCATCTTAGAGATTGATGATTTCCATTATCTCGTATTCACGGGGAAACGCGTTGATTTCAGTGAGTTCCGCTATTACTTCGTAAGAGATGGCGATGAGTTGAAACTCGATTGGCAAGCGACAGCAGCGTATTCTCAGCGCCGTATTTCGAGTCATATAGAGCGCCCATTTGAGAGCCAAACTCTTGTGCGCGGAGTGCTATCAAAACCTCAAATTTATCTAGGTCCCTATTCTGATGACAAGAAGTGGTCATCCTTCGAAATTGCTGACCCTTTAGGTGGTGAATCACTCTGGGCTTACGTGCCAAAGAGTTCTGAACTAGAGGAAGAATTATTGGGCTGGATGGATTACGGTCGCTTCATAGTTGAGCTCAATGAAAACGTGCGTGGAACCTTTATACTTAAGAGTTCAGAAGCGCCTGACGCGCATCCGAAGCAAGTCGAAATCGTAAAAGCTATTCATAAAGGCTGGCTTACTCCAGGTTCTAGCAACTCAGAATAAGGCGTATCGTTTTTGACTCATATATCCTCAGCTTATGTCGATTGATTCTGCCTACTTTCTCTGTAAAAACTGTGAGACAATATTTTCTGGACCACTTGGCGAACGCGAAGAGCGCGTGTGTCCACATTGTAATGAATTTGTAGTAGGTGGGAGTGCTGCACCTGTGCCGGCGCTTCAGGTTTTAAACGATTCATCCCAAAGTGAATCTTACAGTTCTGAGCCTGTGCAGTTAGAGCCTCAACCGAGAGGCGAAAAACGGGTCAGAAAAACCAGAAAGCGCTCGGCACCAGATTCCGACTCACACAAAAATGCTACGCTCAAAACGACTGAAAGTTTAGTAGGCGAGCCTATTAAAGTTCATGTGCGGAA
>CALFDI010000291.1 GCA_937952875.1 uncultured Verrucomicrobiales bacterium | reverse complement strand
TTTCACAAACGGATTGATCCATGCAGATAGCGTGAGCTCTGACGCCCCGAGTGTCTCAGCGGGGGCTTCCGCCATGTAATCACTTCTTCCATTGAAAAATGAGCCTGGACCAACAAGTGAGTCATGAGTGGCGTTCTCACGATAAAGCGCACGCACCTGCGGGCCAGATAGAGCCCGAGGTAAAATCAAAGCTTCATCAAGTGCTCCCTCAAAAAAGCGGTCAGGGAGAAGTCGGTCACTTCCTAAAACCCAAGTATCAACATCGATCGAGGTCGATTTCGGGATAGCCACCCGGCCGGCTTCTTCACCATTCACATAAATTTTGTGAATCGCACCTGCTCTCCAAACGCCTACGACATGTGTCCACTCTCCAACAGGCGCTGAACTTGCCGGTGCGTATGCGGCCACACCTTTCGCACTGAAACGTATAGGAAAACCCTCTTCTTCTGAACCAAAAGTCAATCCGAAATGATCTTCGCCTGTGCTTCCGATGACTCCTTCAGATCCTTCGAGAGAAGATGGATTAACCCAAATTGACAGGGTTAATTCACTTAATCCGCTTCCCACCCCGGAGGCTTCTGTAACGATCGAATCGTCAATACCATCGAAGACTCTTGCTTGATCAGCAACTCCATTCACAGACGGGCTATCTCGATCCATATCGAGCAAAGTCGCATGATAATCATTCCCACTAAAGTCAGCCACCCGACTACGTCTATCGTAGATAGAGCCTTCAGGGCTAAGGCTCACAGGGAGATCATTTGTCTCGTCTAACGGAAAGTAAATAAGCTGACTTCTATCCGGTCCTGCGTCTGTCAAAACACGAATATCGACAAAAGTCCAATCGCCTGCCTGATTGTTACGAGAATCAATGACGAAGTCTAACACATCACCCACTTCCACTTTGCACGGTTGCTGGAAAACAACGTGGTGGGATGCATCGGACTTTCTGAATGTTGCCTCCTGTATGCCATTTCGATACAGCGAGAAAATCTGATCATTTACGCTATTCTGTAGCTGCATGCAATCCACAGAAAACGTCACAACGCCATCAACATTCGAAGTCCAGCGTTTGACGACATCTTTAGTAGAACTCGGCGCCATTGCGTATTTGCCGCTCCGCGGGTAACCGCCAGAGTCCCAAATCTCCCCCTCACCACCGATCCAGCTATTCGGCCCTGGGAAGTATGTTCTCCAAACATGCGACTGTGTGAATGCATCTACATCTTCAGGTGAGATGGTATATCCATACTGCCACTGACCGTCTGGCTGAACGCCGTCTGGATTCCAATCAGATGATGAATCTGTGAGAATGCGAGCCGGAAGATCAGATGACTCTTGGTCATCGATCGTCTGCGAATAGAGAGTTGTGGCTGCACCAAGCAGCGCAGAATACAGGCCAATGCGACCCAGGGAGCGTTTTGTCATAGCGATAATGAAGAAATTTGCGAAATTGTTAGGGAATATTTGTTTGCTTTACGCCTTTTTAACAAGAGAAAAAATCTCACGAAACTGACACGCTACTTTTTTTACTACTAGAAAGATATGATTTAGATTCTTTTCGGTAATGTTACTAATTTGAACGCAATGCTTTTGATTGTTGGATTTGAGGACAATTAGACTTATCTAGATGTTGATTTGTGTTTTCTTTTGGCATATCTTTGAGGATATGTGTTTTTTTGCTGGGGTTGATAAGCGGCGGAGCGCCGCGGCTCCTTTACGCCTTTGCACGAAAAAGCCCCGCTGGATATCTCCGGCGGGGCTTGGGATAAATTCTGTATGTGGGGTTAGGGGCGGGACACCCCTGCTCCTTAGGCGCCTAAGCCGTAGCGAAGGAAGCTGGCGATGGTGACGGTGTCACCGAGCTCTTTGCTGACGTTTTCGAGGAGCTTGGCGATGGTAACATCTGGATCTTTTACGAAGCCTTGCTCGAGGAGCACGGACTCGCCGTAGAACTTGTTCACCTTGCCGATGAGGATCTTGTCGATCATCTCTTCTGGCTTGCCTTGATCACGGAGCTGAACGCGGAAGATGTCTTTCTCAGCTTCGATGACGTCACCAGAGATGTCGTCACGTGTGAGGCCCTGTGGCGCAGAGGCTGCGATGTGAAGTGTAAGATCCTTGATAAGAGCTTGGAAGGCATCTTGTGATGTGGTTTCAGCCTTTTCTGTGTCGAGCTGAAGAAGGACTCCAACCTTACCACCCATATGGATGTAAGAGGCGACTTCGCCATTTCCAGAAACGGCGAGGCGATCGAGGCGGCGAAGAACGAGGTTCTCTCCGACTTCGAGGAACTTAGCCTTCATTGTCTCTTCGAGTGTGCCATTGGCGGCTGGAAGAGCGAGTGCTGCCTCAGGATCTGCGGCGTCACCAGACATGAGAACGTCACCGATCTCTTTAACAAATGCCTGGAAGCCTTCGTTCTTAGCAACGAAGTCTGTCTCGCAGTTCACTTCATAGATGACACCAGACTTGCTGTCAGCTGAGATAGTGGCGGCGATGAGGCCTTCGTTCGCAGCGCGGTCAGACTTGCGATCTGCCTTAGCGATGCCCTTCTCACGAAGAAGCTTAACGGCTGCATCAAGGTCACCGTCAGTCTCAGTGAGTGCTTTCTTGCACTCCATCATACCGGCGTTTGTCTTGTCGCGGAGTTCTTTGACTTGGGAAGCTGTAATAGCCATGATTCTTTTTTAAAATTCAGGGGTTAGAAAAAATTCTCTCCTTCAGGTGGATTACGCCTGATCAGCTGCGCCGGCTGTCTTAGACGCTGGGCGTGGCTTCTTACCAGTCGCGACGATTGGGTCGACGAGGTTCTGAAGGACAACACGGATTGAGCGAATCGCGTCGTCATTTCCAGGAATCGGGTAGTCGACAACAGTTGGGTCAGCATTTGTATCAACAAGAGCGACAATCGGGATCTTCAGCTTACGTGCTTCTGCAACAGCGATGGACTCACGTGCGGAGTCGACGATGACGATGGCGTCAGGGTATTTCTCCATGTTACGGATACCACGGAGGTTACGGAAAAGCTTGTCGCGCTCACGTGAAAGGGAGGCGAGCTCGGACTTAGACATGGCCTTGAATTCAGGCTGCTTCTCGATGTCTTCGAGATACTTAAGGCGCTCTACGGAACGACGGATCGTCGTGAGGTTCGTCAGTGTGCCACCGAGCCAACGGAAGTTGACGTAGTATTGTCCGCATGCTTCAGCAGCTTCGCGGACGGCGTCTTGTGCCTGGCGCTTGCAGCCGACGAAGAGGATCTTCTTCCCTTGTGCAGCGATGTCTGAGAGGTAGTCAGCAGCCTTATCGAGGCACTTCACTGTCTTATCGAGGTCGATGATATAGATGCCTGACTTGTCCTTCATGAGGTAAGGCTT
>CALFDI010000290.1 GCA_937952875.1 uncultured Verrucomicrobiales bacterium | reverse complement strand
TAAGGAATTCGAAGTTGCCTTAGAAAAGTTATCTGAGGCAGATCAAGACTGGGTAAAGGAGCATTTAGCAGAGCAAGAAAAGTCTGTAGAAGAACCTGCAAATGTTAAGAGAGGGAATAGCCGTGTAAGGAGATCTCGTTTCGACGTCCCAGCAGCATCAGAAAAACCAGCAAATTGGGACGCACCTTGGCCTGAAGTTGCAAAAATCGATACTGATGTAGCCATTACAGTATTGGAGGAGAATGCTGAAGATAATCGCTACGTCTACACGAGTCCTCACTACAAATTCATCTGTGATGTTCCTCTGTCAAAAACGGTGGTGAGTCGATTCGCTGTCTTGTTCGAAGCCACACACGAATATTGCCGCCTTTTGCCTCTTAATTTGCAACGCCCAAGGAGAGATGATGGGGAAATGCTATACGAAATCCTCCTTTTTGAAACTCAAGAGAGCTACGTGAAGAGTGGTGCATCAGCGGATTCAGCCGGTATTTTCTCATCACGCACAAATCGGGTCAAAGTGCCTCTTACCAGCCTAGGCGTGAAGAAGGTCGGAAGTAGTTATATGATCGATCATAAGGTCGGAAATGGAACATTGGCTCATGAGATCGCGCACCAGCTCACAGATTCCTTTTACATAGAGCCCGGCTCAACTGGCTGGTTCACTGAGGGACTCGCTGAATATATAAGTGGCACGAAATACCGTTCCGGCCGTTATTCGATCAAAAATAACTTAAGGGACATTCGCGAGAATGTGACTGAGTATAATGAGAAAACTCAAGATGGGCGCCATCTCGGCACAGATCTCACGGCTCCAGATCTCAAGACATTTATGCTGCAGCCGTATGAGACCTTTGTAGGTAGTGAATTTAACTTTAACTACGGATTCAGTAATCTCCTCGTTTATTACTTCTTCCACTTAGAAGATGATGGCTCACGCAAGAGCATCGTCCCATTCCTAAAGGCTCTCCGAGAAGGTGTCACGGGAGAGGAACTCATAGATGTTCTTTTAGCAGGGCGGACAGTCAGTGAGCTGGAAGAGTCGATTTCTAAGGCATGGAAAAAACGTGGTATAAACATCAAGTTTAGATAGTTTCTACGCTATCTATGAAGCTTGTAACAGTCTTACACATAGCAGTTCTAGGCAGTTTTATGACTGCTCCTCTCTTAGCTGAGCGGAATTCTCCTCTGCCTGATAGAGGTGATGGTTTCCTGACCTTTTATTTGGATAATGACCTCTTTGCGGGAACGGATGAGAATTATACAAATGGTGCACGCTTAGCGTGGATCTCTGGAAGCCGTGATATTTCCGAGGTTGGCTCTGTTCAGAGAGCTCTACGCCGCTTCGTCGGAGATGAAGAGGGCTGGAATGTCTTGAGTGGATTGACTGGGCTAGATACCTCATCGAAGCTTTCGTATAATTACGGGTTTTCTCTCACGCAGCTCATTTTTACACCGAATGATCTAGACGCTCCGACAGCTCCAGTAGGGGAGAGGCCTTACGCTGGATATTTAGGTATCGGCTTTTCACTCCATGCGAAGGATCAGAATACACTGAATTCTGCTGAATTGACCCTCGGTGTCGTTGGTCCGCACGCCTTTGGAGAAGAAACACAGGATTTCGTCCATGATTTGCGTGGTTTTGAAAAATTTGATGGTTGGGATAGTCAGGTGCCAAATGAGCCAACCTTGACCTTGAGCCTCGTTCAAAAGAGGCGATTTGAGTTCTCTGATTTTGCGAACCAGTTCGAGCACTTTGGTGGAGATGGGATTACGGAATGGGGTGCTGAATTAGGAAACTACCGCACATCTGCATTCGTCGGGGTGTTGGGGCGTTGGGGATATAATGTTCCCATTGCATTTTCTGATCCGCGTCTTGCGACGACGGCCTATTCTCACAAGCCTTCTTTAGAGTATGATGAATTGAGTAGGGGAAAATGGTCGGTCTACGGTCTAGCTGGGGCTCGTCTCACGGCTGTCGCATTTGACGCTACGATCGATGGCCCGCTCTTTCGTGACTTCTCGACTGGTGTTCACAGTGAGAGCTTGGTGGCTGAAGCATACCTCGGATTCGGTGTTCGCTACGATGCCTGGGAATTGAGCTACGTTCACACCTTTCGCACTAAGGAGTTTGAGGAGCAAGAGAACGATTATCAGTCCTTTGGCTCCATCGCGATGCGGTATCGCTTTTAGGTGCTCATTTTTTATAGCTGATTTCTCGGCCACCCTCTGCATGGCGTAGTTCCACCCAGATCGTGTGAGATGGGAAGATCTCAGGAAACATGTTTGCCCACTCAGCGAGCACGATGCCGCCAGCATCGAGAATTTCATCCCATCCTAAGCCATCGAGCTCACTCACCTCTTCTAGTCTGTAAAAGTCGAAGTGGAAGAGGTCGATGTCACCGTCGGTATATTCATTGAGCAGCGTAAAAGTCGGACTACTCACAGCGTCTTGATGAATTCCGAGTCCGCTAGCAAAGCCTTTGGAAAAGTGCGTTTTTCCTGCTCCGAGTTCACCTACAAGGGCGACGACGGCACCACTCGAGAGCGTCTTAGCTAGATCCCGACCTGCTAGTATAGTATCGTCCGCAGAGTGAAGAAAACGAGAGCTTTGCATGGGGAAAAGGTGCTATTTTTCATGAAATTTACCATCGTTAAGACAAAAGTTCTTTAATTCTATGCGCTTTATTAAAAAATTCCTTGCTCGTAGCCTTCGCATATGATGAGTTCCCGCCCCCTGACCACAACGGTTACGGAACGAACTCTTTCTCACTCCTACTCTCATGGCTTACGCAGTTTTTAAAACCGGTGGTAAACAATA
>CALFDI010000289.1 GCA_937952875.1 uncultured Verrucomicrobiales bacterium | reverse complement strand
CGAGAAGGCCTTTAAAAAAGGAGAGTGTTGCTTGCCTGGTGGTGGCCGCGGTCTTCAAAACCGTTGAGAGCATTTGATGTTCTGGTTGGTTCAATTCCTTCCCTCTCCGCTTCCTTTTTCTTTCTCTTACAGCTCGCTCCTAGCTCTTCTCCTTCCCTAGACGTTTTTAAATAATCATATGGAAGAAGGCACAGTCACACAGAAAGCAGCGCTGTTAGAGGCGATCAAGGCTGAAGATGGCTCGGCCTTTCTCAAGATCACGAATGAGCTCCACTATGCGGATGTGGCGGATGTGATCGATCATCTCGATAGCGAGAAGATGCGTATCTTCTCTATCCAAACGCTAGACAATGAGATGCTCTCAGATGTCATTCCTGAGCTGCCAGAGCGACTTGTGGAGGAGTCATTCGCGGCTCTGACGACATCTCAACAGCGGGCGCTTCTCGAAGAAACACCGGATGATGATCGGGTAGATATTTTACAGGATGTCTCGCCGGAAACACGTGAAAAGCTACTACTGCTCCTTCCTCGACGTGATCAAGATCTGACGCGGAATTTGCTCCGCTATGGTGAGGAAACGGCAGGCGGACGGATGACGACCCAGATCGGCATCTTGACTGCTGACCAGACGGTGCGGCAGGCGATCGATACCCTAAAGACAATTCAGGAAGATACGGAAACGCTCGCTCGTATTTTTGTGGTAGATGCTGATGAACGCCCTATCGGCAAGCTCCGCCTGAGAGACCTGACATTTAACCCGATCGATACTCCTGTGCGCGATCTGATGGTGCCTGTGGAACACACAATCCTCGCAACGGCAGACCAGGAGGATGCGGCGAACATGCTACGGAAATACGATCTTGTGGTATTGCCCGTCACAGATGAATTCGGTCACCTGCGAGGCGTCATCACGTATGATGATGCGATGGAGATCCTCTCTGAGGAGTCGACAGAAGATATTGAGAAGATGTCCGGTATCTCTGGGGAGCAGTCTGAGGACAGTTATTTAAAAACAGCTCTCTCGACTCACTTTAAGCGGCGTTTCGGTTGGTTGAGCGTGCTCGGCATTCTCGCGATTGCGTCTGGCTATGTGATGATGCGCTACGAGGAGGTCTTAACTTCAGCGTTTCTACTCTCGCTTTTCCTCCCCATGGTGGTGGCATCTGGCGGAAATACAGGCGGACAGGCGGCGACCATGGTGATCCGTGCCATGTCTCTGGGCGAGCTTGGCCCGGGCAACGTCTTAAAAGTCGGTCTAAAGGAACTCAAACTCGGCATTCTCATGGGTGGATTTCTAGGACTTTTAATTGGCATCGTCTGTGTGGCGCTTCTCCCACTCTTCGCCTCTTTACCTTCGGGCATGAGCTTTACACTGTTTGGCGTGGCTGTGGGTCTGGCGATTGCTCTACAGATCGCCACATCGACTCTGACAGGCGCTCTTCTCCCTCTGGGAGCCCGCGCGATCAATCTAGATCCTGCCGTTGTTGCCTCGCCAGCGATTACGACCCTCGTCGATATATCAGGAATGATTATCTATTTCACGGTGGCCAAGGTCTTACTCGGCCTGTGATCTGGCCGATGCTATTTCGCGAAGAAAAAACGACTGACTCGTATTAGCATTTGCCAGCTGCCGATCGCTCACGCAGAATCTTTTCTATGAAATCATTCATTGGAGGATTTTGCCTTTCCGTCGCTATGCTTTGCCCTGCCTTTTCTGATCAGATCTCTATGAGTGAAGTCACTGTCGAGGGCGATTTCGAAGGCTTCACTCAGACGATGACTTCCGTTGAGAAGGAGCCAGGTCTACAGATCGTCACAGTCACTTTAAAAGCAGAGACGCCTACCGTGCCACCACAGTTCAGTGTGAAATGGCATCATCCATCGATCGATGTGCACGCTCACTGGAATACGAATATTAAAAAGTCCCGCGCGAACTATTATAACGCCTCGGTGACATCTCGTATCGCCTCTGGAGCACCTGTGCAGACGTATTTTAATAACAAGGACATCAATCGCTTCACTTTCGCAGCATCAGACGCCCTGAATCAGATGAAACTGAGAACGTATCTCAGAGAAGAAGACGCACTCTTCTATAATACCGTCCAGTGTTTTACAGAGAAATCCAAGGCTCTCACTGACTACAGCATCGATATCTTAATCGACCGCCGCGAGGTCCGCTACGAAGAGTCCCTCAAGACAGTCTCAGAATGGTGGGAGACATCCTATAAGCCAGCTATCGTGCCTGATGTGGCGAAGCAGCCGATGTATTCCACCTGGTATAACTTCCACCAAAACCTCGAGTCTGACCTTTTGCTCGAAGAGCTCACCATCGCTAAGTCTATAGGCTTCGATGCTGTCATCATCGATGACGGCTGGCAGACAAATGACTCTGCCCGTGGCTATAAATACACGGGTGACTGGAAGCCTGAGCGCCTGACTAATATGCCCGAGTTAGTCGAGCAAATCCATGCGAAAGACATGAAAGTGCTTCTCTGGTATTCCCTTCCTTTCGTTGGAGTCGGAGCGGAGAAGTTCCCAAAATTCGAAGGGAAATACCTACGCAACTTCGGCGGCGAAGACCATGCATGGGTTCTCGACCCGCGCTACCCTGAGTGCCGTGAGTTTATCATCAGCACCTATGAGAAGGCTCTGACAGATTGGAATCTCGACGGCTTTAAACTCGACTTCATCGGATGGTTCGCCGCTCAGAAGAATACGACGCTCACCACAGAAGATGGGCGCGACTTTGCCTCGGTAAATCTCGCCGTGCAGCACCTTATGACGGAGGTCATGACTCGTCTCACTCAGATGAAGCCTGATATTCTGATCGAATTCCGCCAGCCATACACAGGACCAGTCATGCGTAGCTTCGGTAATATGCTTCGCGGCGTTGATTGCCCGAATGACGCCTTTGCGAACCGCACACAGATCGCTGATCTGCGTCTGATCTCTGGCCAGACAGCCATTCACTCCGACATGCTCATGTGGCACAAGGACGAGCCAGTCGAGCACGCGGCGCGTCAGATCCTAGCGACTCTTTATAGTGTGCCTCAGATCTCAGTTCTGCTGACGAAATACCCAGAGAAACACCTCAAGCTCGTGACTCACTGGACGGATTACTGGAAGAAAAATCGTGATATCCTTCTGAACGGAACATTTAAGGGACACTCCCCTGCCTCACAATTCCCTGTTCTAGAAGCCAGTAAAGGTGGAAAGACAATCATCACTGCTTATGATAATGTGCCGATTCGTATCGGAAAAGGAACACGCTCACTCGATCTCATAAATGCCACTGGAGGAGATTCCCTCATAGTCATTCTTGAAGAAGGCGCTGAACTTAAGGGATCTTACACTTTATTTGATACCATGGGGCAGACTGTTGAGACTGAGCAAAAGAGCCTAAAGCCAGGCATTCAGATTGTCGCTATCCCTCCATCAGGCATCCTGAAAGCTACTGGCGAGTAGATGTCATCCCGAATATTCTCATTTTTTACTCACAAGAGAGGTTGCCTTAGTCGCTTTAGTTGAAAATGTAGTCTTGCATGGTCTAAGTTCTGCTTATTTTATATCCACGCTCTCGCACATTAGCTCTGCCGTCATAATGAATCGTCTATTCACATCGCTCTCCGCTATCACTCTCGCTGCTGCAGCGCTTTGTTTATCATCATGCAGCTCCGTAAAAACGGCACAGGCTAGCGTTGCCAAAAGCATGAAAGCGACGGGTGCTAAAGTAAAACAAGGAGTCACGCAGTCCACACAGTCCGTGCGCTCGACTCTCTCATCACTCACAGGGCCAGATATTAAGATCGTCCAAGTCGATCCTAATAAATTGAAAAAACTCGAGTTAGGAAAAGATCAACTAGCTGCCTACACTGCTAAACAACGCAGAGAGCTAGCGGCGCGTCGGGCAGCAGCACGTTCCCGTTATGTCCCGATGCCTGACTTCGGTGATCCTGAGTTCTACTCACTCGATGGACTTGAGCCTGGATCAGGCATGCTTCCTGGAAAGCCTGGCAGCTAAGCCCACAGATCAAGAGAATCATACAAAAGACAGCCTCACCTAAACCGGTGGGGCTTTTTTGCGTCTCCACGTTGTCATACCAATCAGAAAAAGTAACTGGCAAAACCGGGCGGCGATACAATGAGAGAGGTAACTCAGAAAAGCCTGAGTTGAAGAGCTTTTCGCGACGTCTTCCCCATGAGTCTTCGTTTTCCG
>CALFDI010000288.1 GCA_937952875.1 uncultured Verrucomicrobiales bacterium | reverse complement strand
TTTTAGCAAGAAGGGGACTTCGCCGGCTTTTCTCGGAAGAGTTATTTTAAAGTAGACGGGCTTTTTTCTGATGAATTCTGGTAGAGTGAGTGAGGGATTATTCTGAAGGCTTAAGTAGAGGCGCCCGAGATCGAGGCCTGCAAGATTCAGCCCATTATAGAGACCTTTATCATTCCTGCCTCCTAGTTCTCTAAGAAACCAGCTGTCAAAAGAGTCTGATAACAGCACGTTAAGTTCTAAGTGCACGTGAGCACGTGTGCGGTTCAGTCCGACTCCTGTGTAGCCTAGCTGGCCAAGCGCTGTGCCGCCTAGAACGCGCTGTTCCGTCTGCACGACGATGTCTGCTAAGTGCGCGTAGAGAGAGAAAAATGGACCGTTTCCCCAATCGTGCTGCACGACTACGTATTTCCCGTAGTTACTAGCTGCGGCCTTAGCGTTGACGTAGACGATGGTGCCCGGGGCGATAGCATTGACCAGATCGAGAGGCTTATTTCTCTTGTCTCGCTTAAGGGGTTTTATGTCTAGTCCTTCGTGGAATTTGGTCTGAATGACACCTTCCTTTGTTCGTCTGCTGGTGCGAACGAATCCGTATGAACCTGCCTGCCAGGGCTTACTTTCAACGCCTTCAAAGTTCCGGTTCACATACATGTAGAACTTCTCAGGTTGCTTCTTGATCAGAAAGTCATTCTCGGTCGGAAAGCGAAGATCGAGAGGGAGTTCAGCATGCGCTGTGAAAGTCAGCAGGCTGAGAATAAGGAAGAAAAGGCGACATGTCATAGGAGGCTGGATTATGTATTAATGAAAATCACGGTGTCTGCAAACTAACAAAATGCCTCTTTCTCTGAGAGAAAGAGGCATGCCAAAAGCTGCTGTGAACGTTATTAGAATGTAGCCTTTACTCCGACGAATGCGCCGATTCCGGCACCTGGTTGGACAGTGCCGAAGAGGTTAGACAGGTCGTAGTCTCTATCGAAGAGGTTCTCGATACGCCCACTGAGTGTGAATGTGTCATTGACCTCCCACTGAGCGTAGATGCGAGCTGTGGTGTAACTTGCAACTGGCACGAAACTTGGCCCGTCTCCAAAGCTGGCCTCTGAGACATGCGTGAGCCCCAGGCCGAGATCCAGAGAATCAGTCGGAGACCAGGTGACATTGGCAGAGGCCGTATTATTCGGCAGTCCTGCCTGCACGCTGTCAGTGAGGTGTGTCCAGTTCGTTGAAAGGCTGAGCTGATCACTCAGATCGACTTCGTAGAGCACTTCGTAGCCAGCTGAGCGCGAGCGGCCATCTAAGTTTGTGCTCTGGACTTCAGTCGCACTGACTGCTTGAGAGCCGATTGCGTCGGACACGTTATTTCTAAACCAAGTGACAGACAGTGTGCCGAATGAGCCTAGATCTTGAGAGGCGCCGAACTCGAAGCTTTCACTATTTTCGGGCCTTAAATTCGGATTTGCTAGTTGAGCAGGCCCTCCGAAGGCTGGAGGAAATGCTCCTAGCTGCTGAAAGGTCGGAGCACTAAATGCTCTGCCCGCGCTGGCTTTCAGAGATAAGCCTATCGGGGTGAATTTATATCCCGCAGACGCTTTCCAGGTAGTTACGTCACCCCACTCTTCGTAGTCTTCCCAGCGGAGCCCTGCATTTAGGCTCAGCTGCTCAGTTGGCTTCCACAGATGATTGGCGAACAGCCCATAGGCGGACTCTTTTCGCTCATCGTTGAAGCTATTACTGAATTCAGTATTTTCAAAAAAGCTGCCGGCGATGGTCCGATGTGTCTCACTCCATTCGAACGTATTGATCCACTCGAGAGTTTGTTTTTCAAAGTCGCTCTCAAAGGTGCCGAGTGAGCTTATAGACGTGAAGTCTTGTGTGTAGTGACCTCCTATAACTTTAGTTGTCCAGACTGGATTGATCTCTAGCTCAGCATAAGCCGTGTAGAGTTCAGAATCTGTGAGTGCAGTATTAGGTCCGCCTATTCCTTGTAATAGCTTGGAATCACTGCGGCGGATCGTCGTGCCGAGCGTGAGTGAATCTGAGACATCATAGTCGAATCTAGCATTGAACCCAGCAGTCTGAAAGTCCGCGCGTCTATCTGATGGGAGGTCGTTTTCAGTCTCTTCATAGTAGCTGCTGAGCACCCATGAGAAGTCATCGATCTGTCCTTGTGTAGTGAGTGTAGAGCGGAAGCTGTCGAATGACCCTGTCTCTGCGAATAGACTCAGTGCGGGGGCTCCGGATCCACGCTGACTAGAAATAGAGATGACTCCGCCGATGGACTCACTCCCATAGAGAGAACTCTGAGAGCCTCTGAGTATCTCGATACGGTCATTTCCATGGATGCCTTGGACTCCTAGAAATGACCCAGGAGAGCTGTTACTACTCGAAATGTTTATTCCATCGAGCCGGATCTGGTTTCGCGAGGAGCTATTTCCTCTGATAAATAAAGAGCCTGTCTGTCCGCGTTGACCAGCAGTCGATGTGGAGAACACTCCAGGTGCCTTATTTAGAGCATCTTGAAGCGAGACGATTCCCTCCTTTTGCAGCTCTTCTGCCGATAGCAGAGTCACAGATGCCGTGATCTCATCAAGAGGCTCTTCGATTCTGTTCGCCGTTACGATGACGGGTTCTAGGACGTCTTGGGCATAGAGTGAGCCCGTGAGTATGAAGGCAGTTGGAAGGCTGCCGGATATGTATTTTATCATGTGTTCGTGTGTTTTAGTAGTATGCACACGAAAGGGCATGGAGCCGTAGATAGGTGGCTCTATGATCTCTCGTCCGGTTCCCATTGCGCGAAGAACCGTATGTTTCCAAAAGACGAGGACTCGCAAGATGGAGTCGTCCGTCTTCTGGGACGAGAGTGTTACTAGGTCAAGTATTCGGACTCCTGGCTTCAGATCTCCTCCCCGCCTTCACCAGATTCCTCCGATTGACTTTACTTAGATCATCTCTGACCCGCGTATGGGGATTTGTAGCCAGATACCGCAGCGCGACTGTTCCGGGGTCTCACCGGATTCCATGAGTCGAGCAACGCTCTCTGGAGCAGGCATTAAGGATGATCAGTCTCATGGGCAAGGCTGAAACGTCTTTTACATGTCACGAAAGAGAAGATGCTTTCCTATTCTGTGATGCGGAAGATTTCCCCACTCGTGAGGCTCGCGATGTAGACATTCCCCATATTATCCTGACCGAAAGTCGACATCTGAACAATTGGCCCACCTTTAGGAGACTGCAGGGCATCTGTGTGGTCTCTGAAGTCGACAGCTTTTCCATTCTGCTGGCGAATAGACCAGATCCTAGGATTGACGAGGTCTCCGAAGAAATAGTGGCCGTCAAGAGACTTGATCGGGCCTCGGTAGACATATCCACCAGTGATTGATAGTCCGCCATTTGATTTACTATTATGGGCATACTCGTAGATTGGATCGATCGCTCCACGTGGATTCTTCCCGCCGACGCCTCTTTTAGGTGTCTTGTGGTTACCTTCGCGGAGTCTCCAGCCGAAGTTCTTTCCTGCAGCTTCGCCTGGCTTCATGAAGTTGACTTCTTCCCATGCATTCTGGCCCACGTCTGCGATCCAGAAGTCGCCAGTCTTTTGATCGAAGGAATTCCGCCACGCATTTCTCAGCCCATAACTATAGATCTCTGGTAGCGCATCTGTCCTGTTAGCGAAGGGGTTGTCTTTCGGAATGGAATACCCAGATTTTCCCGACACATCGATCCGTAGAATAGAGCCGAGTGGGTTCATTAAGTCCTGCGCACGTGCCTTTGGGTCATTCGCTGCACCACCATCACCGGCGGAGATGTAGAGGTAGCTATCCGGGCCGAAGCCTATCCAGCCGCCGTTATGATTGCCGAAGTCTTGTTTGAATGAGTATAGCTTTTCTTCCTTCGCTGGGTCTCCTTGAAATGTCTTTGTATCGATCACGAACCGGGAGATGTGAGTCATCGTCGGTCTGCCCTTATCAGTGTAATTGACATAGATACGGCCGTCGGTTTTGAAGGTGGGGCTAATGGCTAGGCCGAGAAGCCCTTGCTCATTATGCCTCCGAGTGATGCGGTCTGATATGTCAAAGACCTGAGTGAGTCTTTTGCCGCTTTCACGATCAATGGCATGGATCACACCGTGCTGTTCTACGATGAATAAGACATCATCAGTGTGAGGCAGTGCTGCGATGTCGACTGGGCGTTTATAGCCGTCAGATACGATCTCTAGTGAGATCGCAGAGGCAGCGAAGGAAGACATCAGGAGAAGAGATGTGACGAGGCGTTTCATAACAAAGGCCAAATTAACTGATTTTTTTCTCTATGCAACGAGTCATTCAACATTGAGCAGAGCTTGCCATAGCTGCCATCAGGCGATTGACTGTGTGTGTGCCCTTATTAGTAGATCATCCTCTGTGGCTTGTGCTGTCTGGCGTCATTGGCGCGTGTATCGGATCATTTTTAAATGTCGTCATCTACCGCGTCCCTCTCGGGATGAAGGTGTCTGAGCCTAAGCGCTCCTTTTGCCCAGGCTGTAAGAAGGATATCCCGTGGCAGTGGAATATTCCGATCCTAAGCTGGTTGCTCCTGCGGGGGAAATGCCGCGGCTGTGGAGGAAAGATCGCCGTGCACTACGTCCTCGTAGAGATCTTGACGTGTGCTCTTTTCGTCGCGGCATGGGTGTATTTTCCACCTGCGGAGGCGATCTTACTGATGTTGGGAATTGCTCTGCTTATCCCGATCACATGGATCGATGGGCAGCACATGATCATCCCGACTGGGCTGACCTGGGCTGGTAGCGCGATAGGACTGATAGGCTCAATCTTTGCTGGTGGCATCGTGCGGCTGAACCTTCAAGGGACAGCGGACTGGTCAGAGCGCGTATTGAGATCAGGACTCGGCTGGATCGCGGGATTTGGCATATTGTATGCGATTATCCTGATCGGAAAAGTTCTCTTCGGTCGGCAGAAAACCGTTTTTGAGACTGCTGAGTCGTGGCATTTAAAAGAGCCTGAATCAGATCAGGAACAGCTTCAATTCGTCGTCGCTGGCGAAGCGACAGACTGGGGAGATATGTTTTTCCGGAAAAGTGATAAGCTTTTACTCAAAGGTCATGGGCTGAAGATCGATGGGCAGGCAATCCCATGCAACGAAGTCGAGATTCGTGGTGAAGAGATCATTGCTGATGGGAAGAGTTATAAGATCGAGGAAATCGAGAGTGCTGAGGGTAAGACGACTGAAGTCGTCATTCCGCGTGAGGCAATGGGCTCGGGCGATCCTCATCTCTTAGCGATGCTGGGCACGTTCTTCGGTTGGCAGAGCATGCTCATCATCATTATGGGCAGCTGCGTGACTGCGCTTACAGCTGCATTGTTTGCTCGGATTGGGCTCGGTCGTGCACTTCCTTATGGTCCGTTCTTAATCGCTGGAGGCATTATCTGGCTCTGCGGTGGATGGGCGCTGTGGGATAGCTACGTGGAGTGGGCGAGGCGTTAATGGCAGTGCGTGATCTTTCGATACTGTATTTATAAGGCAATATACGCTTCTTTTTTCCCACTGGTGGGATAGTTTATGCGCTTATGAAGAAGCGAGTGATTGGTGTTTTGATAGGACTCGCGATCGCTTTAGTGTTTCTGGCAGGGCGAGGTCTCAAGAGGTCTCCAGCTGATTCTCAATCTGAATCTGCTAACCTTTATTCAAAATCAGCTGAAACTCGGTCGAGTTCAAAGTCTGCGTCTAAAAAAAAGCGATACTCTGAAAGAGTCGCTCGGATGGTCTATCAACAGTTTCCTGAACTCGAACCTGTCCCATCGACCTTGCCTGAAGGTGTGAGTCCAGATCCATTCTTCGAGCTGCTAGATTGGTTTGAGAAAGCCTACGCTGATAAGAAAGAAGTGCCTAAAGATATTCTAAAAATGGCCAATGGATCAGCAGACTTTGATCTCGAAAAGGCAAACGCATTCCTAAAGGAGCACGAGGAACTTATGAACCGGCTCCTTGAGATGTCCGAAATGGATCTTCAAGCGCGCCAGCCGTTTCTGATGACTGATGGTGACAGTATTGATGTAGCAGCGGATATGTCTCGCTATGCTCGCTGCTTAAGCTTCCTAGCATTATCTGAGGCAGAGACAGATCGGACAGAGGCTGCGCAGATCTTTAAGAAACAACTTTCTTTGGCAAAGCACTTTAGGCATGGAGATCTTTTGTCTCACATGATTGCTCACCATGTCGAGTCGTCAGCCCTTTTTCACGCTGGGAATGTGACTCCTCAAGCCAGGTTGGCATTTAATTGGACTGAGCAAACTCATGGTTTTCAGGAAGCGTTTAGAAATGAATATTTGGAGCGGTTTGATTTAGAGACGGAAGATATCGAAGACTTTCGCTAC
>CALFDI010000287.1 GCA_937952875.1 uncultured Verrucomicrobiales bacterium | reverse complement strand
CGCCTCACGAGCGTCGATCTGAATACCACTGCTGATGTGACATCACTTGGAGATGTCTTCGACTTCGCTAAAGACTACCTCGGCCTCCTGAAAGCGGCTATCATTGCATCAGGTGTCGTTCCACCAGGTATTGAAGGATCTGGTCAAACACTTGAGAGCCTCTTAACACGCCTTGTTGGTAAAGGCCGTGGGATAGAACTCGTCTCGAGCGTGAATGATATCCCCAAGGGTTCACGACTCGCCGTTTCTACGAATCTTTTAGCAGCTCTAATAGCTGCTTGTATGCGTGCTACGAGTCAGACTTCTACACTAACGGGTGAGCTCGCAGAGAGCGAACGACGCTTAGTTCTTGCTCGAGCTATTCTAGGCGAGTGGATCGGTGGATCTGGTGGTGGCTGGCAAGACTCTGGTGGCGTCTGGCCAGGGATCAAACTCATTGAAGGAACTCTAGCAGGCGAAACAGATCCTGAGCACGGTATCTCTAGAGGTCGCTTAATGCCTTCTCATACTGTCTTTGGCTCAGACATTGTTCCTGAAAGCGCGCGACAAGCTTTACAAGATTCCCTTGTCCTCGTCCACGGAGGCATGGCCCAAAATGTGGGCCCCATCTTAGAGATGGTGACAGAGAAATATCTCCTCAGAGGAAGTGAAGAGTGGCTAGGCCGTCAACACGCTCTAGATCTGTTAGATCGTATTCTTGTCGCTCTAGGTAAAGGCGATATCCGGGAACTTGGTGCTATTACAACTGAGAATTTCAGAGGACCTATTCAGACGATTATCCCATGGGCGACGACTCTCTACACTGAGCAGCTCATTTCCGCTGCAGAAGAAGAGTTCGGAGATGATTTTTGGGGCTTCTGGATGCTGGGCGGAATGTCTGGCGGAGGCATGGGTTTCATCTTTGCTCCTGAGCGGAAAGCTGAAGGACAGGTCGCTATGCAGCGAATCATGAGCGAAGCGAAAGAACGTCTTCAGCATGCTCTCCCCTTCGCCATGGACCCTGTGGTTTATGATTTTTCCATAAATTCACATGGTAGCTTTTCTGAACTGAGACGAGGCGAAGAGGCCCTTTTACCGCCTCGATATTACAAACTACAGCTTCCGAGTTTATTACGTATAGATCCTCGTGATCTGTCTAACAGCACACGGAGAGAGCTAGATATATTAGCTATTGCGTCCCATAAGAACCCAGCATTCGAAGGACTCGTCCAAGACATTTTCGATGCTCTTCTCCCACGTCATGAGTCAGATGCTTTTTCAGAAAACACACTAGAAGATCTTCTCACCACAAATGGCTTTGATGCATTACAACATGAGAAAATTCGTAAAGATCTCTCAAGTGGGCGTATTGGCCTAGCGCAAAATAGACTACCGAATAGCTCCATCATTGAAGATGTGAAAGCTGATGATGTGATAGATTATTTTTCTACTATTAATGACGTATCTCTTGGAGAAGATGCGCTTAAAACAGGTTCTGTAGCCGTCATCACACTCGCAGCTGGAGCCGGCAGCCGCTGGACTCAAGGTGCAGGGGTGTGTAAGGCACTTAATCCATTTGCTAAACTCGATGGAAAACACCGCACATTTATAGAAACACATCTGGCTAAAAGCTCTGCGTGCTCAGAAAAATTCGGCGCACCTGTGCCTCATGTTTTTACGACTAGCTATCTAACTCACGGACCTACTGAAGCTTTTCTAGAGAGTGTATCTCACTATGATTATACAAGCCCTGTCTACCTCTCTAAAGGGAAGTCTGTCGGTCTTCGTATGATTCCTACAGAACGAGACCTACGATTTGCATGGGAAGACATGCCACAGCAGATGTTGGATGAGCAGCAACAGAAAATGCGAGATTCTCTACGCTCTGCTCTTATCGAATGGGCAAAAAGCGCAGGAGAAGGCGCTGACTACACAGATAACTTACCTCTACAGTGCCTACATCCAGTCGGACACTTCTATGAGTTACCGAATATGCTCCTTAATGGCACTTTAGCTAAGCTGTTAGATGAAACGCCGCAGCTGAAGACGCTCTTTTTGCATAATATCGATACGCTCGGAGCTGATCTCGATCCAGCTCTTCTCTCTGCTCACCTTAGAAGTGGTTCGACTCTAAGCTTCGAGGTCATTCCTCGCCGGCTGGAGGATCGAGGCGGCGGTCTAGCGCGGGTGAATGGAAAAGTCAGATTGATAGAGGGACTTGCTATGCCACGAGAAGAAGACGAGTTCGATCTTAGCTACTATAATACATTGAGTTGCTGGATCGATATCGACGGATTTCTTGATCGTCTCGGCCTATCCCGCACAGACATCATCTCTGGAGAGACGGAAAAAATCATAGCTGCGGTGAGAAAGCTGGCTTCTCAAATGCCGACATACGTCACTCTCAAAGATGTGAAAAAGCGCTGGGGCCACGGCCAAGAAGACATCTTTCCCGTCACACAATTCGAAAAGATCTGGGGTGATATGACTGTGATACCAGGTGTCACCTGCGAATTCTTTGTCGTTCCGCGCCTACGCGGTCAGCAGCTTAAAGACCCAGCTCAACTAGACGGCTGGCTAAGAGATGGATCCGCCGAACATGTTAATTCAATCTGTAAGTGGTCTTAGAAAAAGACGACAATATACTGCTCTTTAACGCCTCCGCCTTTCACACGAACCCAATATTTATCTCTAGATTCCGGATCACCGATATCAGGTTCGAAGTTGATCGCATTCTTGTATGTCGATACATAAGGCACTTCGATCAATTTCCCAGGCACAGGTTCGCTCCAGTTAAATGGCTCTTCGGGAACATCGCGGACCTTGGTGACTTCGACAGTCAGCTGCTCTTTATCAGGTGCCACTTTATCTAAATACAGAGACCAGCCATTTCCCAACATCCAGTTACGAGGGTAGAATCCCCTTCCTGGGTAACTCCACATACCTCGCTTTCTTTTACCACTCTGCTGGATTGACCACATCGCACTATAGCGGCTACCAGCAGAGCCAAAACCTGTCTCTTTCATACGTGGGTTCAAACACCAACGACGATGACCACGGCGCTGACGATTACTACTACCGTAATCATTCATGTAGTCTTTTACAGAGCTTTCCATGTTCCCTTTTGAAGAAAGGTTACACTTATCTGTAAATTCGCCTAATGTATGTGAGAGACCACCATGCTTCTTACAAGCCATAGCAGCTCGTTCTGCTTCAGTTGCTCTCTGCTCTGTGGTTATCACATTCGCATGAACTCCACAAAGATAGCGGAATGCATTTAGCCGATTAATGGCACCTGCCTGATCCTTAGACATCCAGCCATCCTTCGGCCTAGTCATAATCTTGCGAATTGTTTTTTTAATTTCCTTACGACTACGCGGGATGACCTTGTCACTTAAAGCCGCAGAATCATCTACTACTAGATTTTCCTGATTTATCTCTTTTTTAGGTGCTACAGGCTGCGTTTCTTTTGGCTTAGCAGGAGTGCCTGAAAGAAGCCCCTCGGACCAGTCATTCACCCATTTTTGATCTTCTTCGGTCAGCTCTTCTAGAGAGATCGCGAACTGTTTCCCCTGGCGGGTTTTGACAGTCAAGATATCCTCCCTAAGAGCTATAGGCGTTCCAGTAAATGAGTTCCCTATCAAATTATGAAAGGTATACCAGACGTCTTCAGCAGCGAGGCTAGACGTGCATAATATGGCGAAGACTGTGTATAATACTTTTTTGTTCATGCGGCCCTACTCATTACGGAGTTGCCTTTTTCTCATCTTCTTCTGTGAGTAATTTTTTGAACTCTTTGATCCAGTTCGCAGCATCTGGCGATGTTGCATTCTTCTCTATAAACTTCAACATGCGTGCTGATGACTTACGCTGATCTCCTGCTCGAAAAAGATCTTTTTCTTTGCTCCATTGCAGCTGAGGTAGCTTCCGATCATTGAATCGATCAAAGCGACCACTTGGATCACGTCTTTTCTCATCGCCCCAGATACTCGCTTCAGTGAAGCGTTTTTCACATAAAATATATCTATCCCAGGCTGCAGCTAACTTTTCTAGGGACTCTTTATTTCTGAGTGGAGGGAGAATGAGCTCTTCATACACCTTCGCGGTAGGAATGCTATTATTA
>CALFDI010000286.1 GCA_937952875.1 uncultured Verrucomicrobiales bacterium | reverse complement strand
CACGTAGCCAAGTGTCTTAGCTGTGCTCTGAATCTCTTCTTCAGATTGTAAAAGCTCTGCCAAAGGGTCGAAACGGCCAGACACTAGAGCCTCCTGAGCAGAAGCTGGCATACTAGCGTCAAAGCTGAGACCAGAGGATGTCGTCACTTTAAGATTCTCCACATCTACGGATATCTCAGTAGATGGATCAGCCTCGACAGCTGCTTTAAGCTGAGCAATGGCATCTTTTGATACACTGACACACGGAAAGCCTAGAGTCGTAGAATTTCCGTAGAAAATTTCGGCAAGACTCTCTGCGACAACGGCTTTGAATCCATAACGAGTCAGGGACTGAGGAGCATGCTCACGTGATGATCCGCAGCCAAAGTTCTCTCCCGCAAGCAGAATAGATGCGTTCGCGAATCGTTCGTCATTGAGAGGATGCTCTGTCTTCTCACCAGTCACAGGATCGAAGCGCACGTCATAGAAGGCAAATTCACCAAGACCATCAAATGTCACGCATTTCATAAAGCGTGCAGGAATGATGCGATCGGTATCGATATCAGCACCTGGAATATGAACTCCAGTGCCAGAAACAGAAAGTATAGGGGCAATAGCCATGATAGTAAAAAGAAGAAGAATGAAGATTAATTATCCGCAGGGGGCGGAGAAAGAGGCTTAGTGGCAGCTTCGGGTGTAGGAGTGTGCTTTTTGACAATCTCAGCGAGCTTTGCCTGAAATGCGGGAGCGGTCTCTAATGCAAGATTTTCACCGATTGTCATGCCTTGCTTTAAGAGCAAAGGCATAGAGGCGAGCGCTTTTTTTCCTGTTGGCGTGCTGTAGAATGCAGTGAGCTCTTTGAGTTCAGACTGAGTAAATGTCTTTGAATATTCTGCTGCTAATTTTTCGACAAAGCGGGGATCTTTAAAAATTTGGGCAAAAAAGTCAGCTGCAGCCTTATGGACCTCGTCTAAACCAGCCTGGGCCACACCTTGTGCCTGCATCTGAATCAGTGCTGGCTGAAATGCCGCCATAGCTGTCGAATGCGCCGTCTCCCCCAGCCCTGTCTTCTGCACGAATTCTATCGCCTCAGGAAATACAGTAGCGGGTGAATCTTGCGCGACAGTAAGAGAGCCACCACACATGGAGGCTAGTAAAAACAGGAGCCGGACTTTCATAAAACAGGTGATCTCACTAAGCGACTGCAGCAGATGACGGATCTACATCAAAGACTTCGCGTGCATCTGCGATGGAGCCTTTCACGGCAGCTGCACAGACCATAACGGGACTCATAAGAACCGTGCGGCCGATCGGGCTACCCTGGCGTCCTTTGAAGTTTCTGTTAGAAGAAGAGGCACAGAGCTGATCTCCGACAAGTTTGTCAGGATTCATCGCTAAGCACATAGAGCAGCCAGCTGCGCGCCATTCGAATCCAGCTTCGATAAAGATCTTATCCAATCCTTCTTGCTCAGCCATATGAGCGACTATCTGAGAGCCGGGAACAGCGATGGCTGTGACTCCTTCGGCGACTTTGTGTCCTTGGATATACTTAGCGGCCTCACGGAAATCAGAAAGACGTCCATTTGTGCATGAACCAATGAAGGCTACATCGATTTTTTGACCCTTGATCGGAGCACCAGCTGGTAGCTTCATATATTCAAGAGCTTCTACGATTGAGGCCTTATCCTGTGCTGACTCCGCATTTTCTGGATCAGGAATCGTCTCCGAAATCGAGATTCCATGATCAGGAGAAATCCCCCACGTCACAGTCGGGTCGATCTCAGATGCATCAATTTTAACAATATCATCATAATGGGCATCTGAGTCTGAAGCGAAGGCCTTCCAGCGCTCAACAGCTGCATCCCACTCTGCGCCTTCTGGGCAATACGGTCGGCCCTTTAAGTATTCAAAAGTCGTCTCATCAGGATTCACGTAACCGCAACGAGCACCGCCCTCAATAGACATATTACAGACGGTCATACGCTCTTCCATCGTCATCTCGTCAAAGATATTACCAGCATACTCGTAAGCATAGCCGATGCCTCCCTTCGCTCCGAGGCGACGAATGATATCCAACACAACATCTTTCGCGTAGACACCTGGACCAAGTGTGCCGGTTACTTCTATGCGGCGAACTTTCAAGGGCTCTAACGCTAATGTCTGAGTCGCGAGCACATCACGCACTTGAGTAGTGCCAATGCCAAAAGCGATCGCGCCAAATGCTCCATGAGTCGCTGTATGAGAATCTCCGCAGGCGATGGTAGTGCCAGGTTGTGTGATTCCCTGCTCTGGACCTACGACATGGACGATGCCTTGCTTACCAGACTTTAAATCAAAATATGTAACCCCAAAGTCGTCAGCATTCGCACGTAAAGCGTCCATCATATCAGCAGCAAGCGGATCTTGCGGTGCGTCCTGATTTACGGTCGGCACGATATGATCGATCGTTGCAAATGTGCGATTCGGAAACTTGACCGGTAAATTCAGCTCACGGAGCATTCCGAAGGCTTGAGGGCTCGTCACCTCATGAATGAGGTGTGTTCCGATGAAAAGCTGCTTACGGCCATCAGACAATGTGCTGACGGTGTGAGCTTCCCAGACTTTCTGAAAGAGATTTTTTCCCATGATAAAGAGGCGCTTAGGGTCCCGCGCGGGCGCGCAACATGGGGGGAAAGACGCATTCTGTCAAATAGAGCTAATAGAGAATATTCGCTTTTCTCGTATCCTTTTATGATTTTCTTGCTTCGTAGAAAGAAAGCATCCGCAAAGACCGAAATCTCTGCGGATGCTGAACAATAACGCACATTATCCTTGTTCAAGGGATACACTTATAGACGGCTTAAAAATCTTTTGGT
>CALFDI010000285.1 GCA_937952875.1 uncultured Verrucomicrobiales bacterium | reverse complement strand
CGACAGTGGATGGGTTAATAGCGATGGAACGAATTCATTCGGAGCTGCTAATCCTAACTTTACGACGGTTCCTGAGCATTACTTGGAATTCTTGGCGTGCTCTCGCTCTTAAGACGCCGCCGTTAAATCAAGCTTTTCTACTCTGAAGTGAAATCCTGGATTCCTGTTGTCGCACTGATTGCTCTTTTTGCGCTCTTTCAGATCGCTGGAATTGCTATTGAGGGCTGGCCACTGAACTTCCAACCTCTTCTGGCTATGGGCTTCTGCGCCATGGCCTGCCTAGGTGGTCGCCAGTGGTGGATCGTCCTCGCCGCCTGGCTACTTACATGGCCGCTCCTCAGTTGGTATCAGGGGTATTCGATTAACTTAGCCTTCTTAGGGACCGCGCTTGGATTCGCATCCGTCTTCGGCATCGGCTTTATCATGCGGAAGGGGAAAAGCCTCTTCTCTATCCTCGGCGGCGTGACTCTCTCTGCGATCAGCTTTTATCTGATTACGAATACATTCTCATTCTTTCAACTCACTCATCTCTATCCTAGGACTTTGGAAGGCTTTATTCAGGCTCAATGGACAGGCCCCGTAGGATTCGGACCGACGTGGGTCTTTTTAAGAAACAGCATTGGTGGAAATCTTTTTTTCACCGGATTATTTCTCGCGTCGCAGCATTTCTCCCCGGCTACTCAAGAAGATGAGGAAAGCGAAGAGGAACTAGAAGATGATGTCGAACCGGCAGAAGCTTAATTTTTCTGACCTTTGAACTGCAAGTGAGGCTTTCCGCTTGCCCCACTGCATATCCACCGCTAAGCCACCTGTGGTCAGGAGACCAATACCTTCTTATGAATTCGCAGACCGACTCGCCATTCACACAGCTCAACTTCGCCGGCTCACCGATCAACAAGAATCTCAGCAATGAGGATAAGATCGAAATCTATCGCAAGATGACCCGTATCCGCCGCTTTGAGCAAGAATCTAACTCCCAATACACTAAGGGGAAAATGGGTGGCTTCCTTCACCTCTACATCGGTCAAGAGTCCGTCGCCGTCGGCACCATGTCTCTCATGGGGGAAAATGACCACGTCATCACGGCCTATCGTGATCATGGACATGCCATCGCTGCAGGAATGGACACAGGCCCTCTGATGGCGGAAATGTTCGGCAAGCAGACTGGCTGCTCTAAAGGTAAAGGCGGCTCTATGCACTTCTTCGCACCGGATAAGAATTACTGGGGCGGACACGGCATCGTTGCTGGTCAGACACCGCTTGGACTTGGGCTCGGCTATGCTCTGAAATACAAAGGCTTAGAAGGCGCCTGCATGTGCTACATGGGTGACGGAGCTGTCAACCAAGGCGCCTACCACGAATCTCTTAATATTGCTTCTCTTTTCGGTATCCCAGTCGTCTACATCATTGAAAACAACGGCTACTCCATGGGAACATCTCAAAAGCGGTCATCCGCTTACAAAGACTGCCTTGCTCAGCGTGCTGAGGGTTATGACATCGAATGGGATGTCGTAAATGGCGAAGATATCTACGAGGTCCGTGCAAAAACTCACATCGCTCTCGAGCGCGCACGTAAAGAGCACCGTCCGACGGTGCTGGAGATCAACACTTACCGCTACTACGGTCACTCTGTCGCTGATGCGAACCATAAGAAATACCGCACGCCAGAAGAAATCGAGCAGTATAAAAACGATCACGATCCTGTGCGCCTCTGGCGTCGTCGCCTCATCGATGAAGCTATCTTAACCGATGTCCAGGCAGATGAGATCGATAAAGCAGCCAAACTCGAAGCCAAAGCTGCCACACAATTCGCCGACGAAAGCCCAGCTCCAACCATCGCAGACATCAGCACGGATGTTTACTGGGAAGTCGATAATAACACAGAGGCCTCGAAGCAAGGTCGTCACTTCTTTAACTCAGTCGACTAATCCTCGAGCAGCTTAACTTTACACTACTTTTAGAAAATGAGTCGTAAACTCCAATACCGCCACGCTCTCCGCGAAGCCTTTGACGAAGAACTCACACGCGATGAGAACGTCGTCCTCATGGGTGAAGAAGTCGCCCAATATGACGGAGCCTATAAGGTCACCGAAGGTCTCTGGAACAAGTGGGGCGACAAGCGCATTGTCGACACTCCTATCTCAGAAGCTGGCTTCATCGGCATGGGCATCGGTGCATCGATGCTCGGCATCCGCCCTGTTATGGAGCTGATGTTCTGGTCCTTCCACTCTGTTGCCTTTGACCAGCTCGTCTCGAATGCAGCTTGTGTCCGCTACATGTCAGGAGGCCTGATCAATGTGCCTATCGTCATGCGTGGCCCTGCGAATGGGGGCACAAACGTCGGAGCCACGCACTCCCACTGTCCAGAAGCTCTCTTCGCAGCCTTCCCAGGCCTCAAGATCGTCTCCCCTGCTACCGCAGCAGATGCAAAGGGCCTGATGAAATCCGCCATTCGTGACAATGACCCTGTCTACTTCATGGAGAACACCATTCTCTACGGAATCGAAGGCGAAGTGCCAGACCCAGCAGACGGTGACTTTACCATACCACTCGGCCTGGCCGATGTGAAACGCGAAGGCACAGATGTCTCCATCATTGCTCACGGCCGCAGCGTGCTTCATGCTCTCGAAGCTGCTGAAACTCTGCAAGCAGAAGGCATCAGCTGTGAAGTCGTCGATCTCCGCTCTGTGCGTCCGCTCGATATGGACACTATCGCAGCCAGTGTGAAAAAGACGAATAAAGTCGTCCTCGTCGATGAGTCTAAGCCATTCGCCGGCGTCTCTTCACAGATCACAACAATGATTCAGGAAGAGTGCTTCGATGACCTGGATGCTCCGG
>CALFDI010000284.1 GCA_937952875.1 uncultured Verrucomicrobiales bacterium | reverse complement strand
ATCTGGGCCTATCACTGATGGCTGACTAGATAATGGGCTTGTCTGCCAGATAAAGATGCCGTCTTTCTCAGTCACGCGTCGCTCTTGCCAGCCTGAGTCCGTCATTTCTAGACAGTCTACAGGGAAGGCATCAAATAGCTCATTTGATAGAAAGACACTCGGTCCATCAATTCGAGGCAGCTCATCGATGGAGCTATAGCTCTGCCCGATTGCATGCATGTCACGGAGTGTAGAGCTAGATTCGATCAAGTGGTAGCGAATGGCAGATTGGAATTCAGCGGAAAAATCACGTGCACCCGCGAGAATATCGCGTGCGAGTGTTCCATCGTGTGCACCAGCTTCCACGATCGCTAGCTCTTGAGGCTGATTATTTGCCTCCCAAAAGGCATGAATTCTATGAGCGAGCAAGCGCCCGAAGAGTGGGCCAACGCTTACGCTGGTGAAAAAATCTCCCTCGCGCCCGGTTCGAGGCTTGGATGAAGCAGCGTAGTAGCCGTCTTCTAAGTCATATAGAGCCAGCTGCATAAACCGAGAAAAGGGGAGTGGACCGGTGCTGGCGATCTCATCCGCTATTTTCTGGCTTAATCGCGGGGTTGCAGTGTGCTCAGAATGAAGATATATCGATTCGCGCGTCGTATCAGTGAGATGTGGTGTGTGTTCAGGCCCCATGAGTCAAAAAAGATCTATAAGCAGAAAGAAGCGGAAACCGCGTTTTTACAAGCGTAAGGGCTTTTGGATTTTTATCGCGATATGTCTGCTCATCGGCGTCGTGAGCCTCTTCGTCGCCGATAAGATGCTGGATAAGTATAGGGATCAGGCGGATGTGTATGATTTGAGCACCGTTGGAAATGTCGAAATCCCAAGCCGGATTTTTGACCGAAATGGTGTAGAAATCGGGCGTGTTTTCACACAGAATCGCAGCTTGGTCGTTCGCGAAGCCATTCCAGATAAGATGGTCAATGCATTGATCTCGGGAGAAGATCAGAGATTTCGCACTCACAATGGCGTTGATTACTGGGGCGTGCTGCGTGCGCTCTATCACACGAAGATTAAAGGTGGTAATCAGCAGGGCGGTAGCACGATTACTCAGCAGCTCGCGCGGAATGCATTCGATCTCAAGGCCTCTGCTAGGAAGAAAGGTCAGAGCGTGTATGAGCGGAAGCTCGTCGAAGCCTTTCTCGCTCAGCGATTAGAAAAGGAATACGATAAATCTGAAATCATCACATTTTATCTGAATCGCATTCCCTTTGGCTCGGGTTACTACGGTATTCGTTCAGCGTCGCTTGGGTATTTTGGCGTGGAGCCATCCGCCCTTACCACTGAGCAATGCGCCTCCCTCGTAGGGTGTATTAAGAATCCGTCTTACTACTCGCCAGTATCACAGCCTAAGCGCAATAAGTGGTCGCGTGATAACGTGCTGCGCCGTATGGGGGAAGACGGCTTTTTAAAGGACCATGAAGTCGCGAAGTATCAGGCGATCCCTTTGACTCTTAATCCGAATCCACTGAAGCGAGGAACCTCTCATCTCTATGGCCGTGTGTTAGAAGAGGTGCGGAATCGTCGTGGTGAAGAGTTCTTGCTGGCAGGTGGCTACAGTATTTACACAACGATAGATACAACGCTGCAGGAGACAGCTGAGAGATTACTCAATGAGCAGCTTAAGAGAGTGGAAGCACGCGTGGGTTATCCTCATCCGAAATATGTCGAGTATAGTAAATCTGCACAATCAGATCCCTCATACCTAAGAGGTGCATCTCTTGTCTTGGATAATGCAACGGGAGAAGTCCTAGCTTATGTAGGAGGGCGGAATTATGTATATTCTCAATACGATTTCATTCGGAGTGCACGCCGTCCACTTGGCACAGCATTTTTCCCTTTTGTTTATGCAGCAGCCTTTGAAAACGGTCTATCACCTGTGACGCCCGTCCTCGATGATGCGATGGATAATCGCACTCTGATGATTGGTGGCACCGAGGGGATCGTTGCGGAGTATGGCCAGGAAAGTCTGAGTCCTACCTATGAGATGAATATCACTGCCCGAAGAGCGCTGGCGACATCTAAGATAGCAGCAAGTGTGCGACTGGGGAATGAAACAGGCCTAGGCACAGTGGCAAAGACAGCTCAGCAATTTGGCTTGAATGTCGATACCGAAAAGCTGCTACCTCGGATGCTAGTCGGCTGGGATCAGGCCTCGATTTCTGAAGTCACACGTGCCTATGGCACCATTGCGAATCTGGGCCAGCTCCCTCCTGAGATGAAGATTCTCGACCGTATCGAGACACAGAGTGGGGAAGTCATCTACCGTGCTGAGGCCAGTCAGGGAAGTGCTCGTGTGATGGAGAAAGATGCCGCCTATCAACTGCACTCCGTCCTCACTGATGTGGCAAAGTCAGGGAATCTGGCAGGAGAAGTTGAAAGCCTCGGAGCTAAGGCATTTCACGGCGCTCTTAAGACAGGGACAACGCATACCTTTGCTGATAACTGGGCTGTCGGCTATAATTCTAAAATCACCTGTTCTGTCTGGGCTGGATTCTTAGATAGCGGGAATAAGCCTATCTATAAAGGCGGCGCATTTGCGAAAGAGACAGTGTTACCGATGCTTACTGGACTTATGAGAACTGCTCAGGTCACTCACCCAGGAATACGACTAGATCCTCCTAAGGGACTCGAGCAAGTCCAAGTGTGTGCGAAGTCTGGTGGTCTTGCGACACGCTTTTGTTACGATGAAGTCGTAGATGAAGAGAATGGAAGCACACGCTTTGTTTCCACAACATACACTGACTTCTTACGTGAGAAAAAAGACTCCCTCTCTTACTGTGACCTGCATGGTCAGGGAGTCACTGGTCTCTCTCAACTATTAGAAGACTTCTCACCAGATCGAGCGCCGGAAAATGTGCGCACCGAACTTGTCGTGCCAATAAGGCCTCAGTCTTCACCACTCCTCGGTGAAGATCCTTACCGTTCTGAGATGCCTGATCTCGTGCAGAATCCTGATAGCTATCAAGCACCTCGGACGAGTGTAAATTCCTTCATCCCTTCCGAAATATCTGGTGACGAACGAGTGCGCCTGCAGCTTAAGCAGCCGAAACGTCTTCAGATCATCGTTGATTAATGACTCTCGAGTCTGACTTTAAGAGAGGTGGCCGTGCGTGGGTCTTTCTTGTTTTCTTTTTTCTAGGCGCAGCTCCAGGGTTTTGGGCGCCTGCCGTGACGAATGTTTTGTCAGAGAATGGCTTAACGCACCTCGTGCCATGGGCTTTTATTCCTCATGCTGTGGCTGCGCTCTTGTCACCTTTGCTTTTCGGAGCTCTTGCAGATCAGAAAGTGCGCGCAGATCACCTTTTAGGCGTTACATGCCTCTTCAGTGCTCTTTTCCTCTGGCTAGCATTCCGATCAATTCTCTGGGGATGGGGCGGTTATGCCTTCGTTACGTTTCTTTTAGTAAATGCACTCGTGTCAGCTCCCATGTGGTCGCTCACAGCTACCATCGCGATGAGGCCTATGAAGGATGCTCGGCGTG
>CALFDI010000283.1 GCA_937952875.1 uncultured Verrucomicrobiales bacterium | reverse complement strand
GAATGGCCGCGACTTTGATCTCGCTAAGCTTAAAGAATATCAAACCAACCGACTAGGCATTGCTCGGAAATTCCAAACGCCCAGCGTCTACACGCAGCATACGGTATATGATAATTTGGTCTTGTCCCTTAATCGAGATCGCGGTGTCTTTAAGACTCTTTTCTACAAAGAAAGCCCGGAAGACACTGCCGAGATTGAATCTGTGCTCGAGCTGATTCGCTTACAAGATCGCCGCTATGAATTGGCGGGAAGCCTTTCACATGGTCAGAAGCAATGGCTCGAGATCGGCATGCTGCTCGCGCAGAAACCTCGTATTCTTCTCGTAGATGAGCCTGCTGCTGGCATGAGTGATGAGGAAACGGAACGGACCGCAGAGCTCCTGATTAGTCTCGAAGGAAAGCACAGTATTATGGTTGTCGAACACGACATGGTCTTTGTCCGCCAGATTGCGCGGAAAGTGACCGTTCTCCATCAAGGTCACGTGCTGAAAGAAGGATCGTTTTCTGAAGTCGCGAGTGATCCTACGGTGAAAGAAGTGTATCTCGGTAGAGCTAAACATGATTAAGACGAATTTATGAGCGAAGCGAATCAAAGCACTCCTAAGCTAAGTGTCGAAGGCATCGAGGTCTCTTATGATGAATCTCTGATCCTGCGTGGCGTGGATATGGAGATTCCGACGGATGCTGTTGTCTCGCTCTTGGGGAGAAATGGTGTCGGTAAGACGACTACTCTGAAGGCCATCATGGCTGTCGAACGCATAGGGGCTGGATCGATCCAGATGGATGGTCAGCCGCTCGATCAGATGAGCACCGAGAAACGTGCACGCGGTGGGATTGGCTATGTTCCGCAAGGACGCGACATCTTTCCGAATCTATCTGTGTGGGAGAATTTAAAGGTCAGCCTCAGCGTGACTGGTAAGGAAGGCTGGGAAAGATTGGACGAAGTCTACGAGCTCTTTCCTGTCTTAAAAGAGATGAGGAACCGCAAAGGCGGTGTGCTCTCTGGCGGTCAGCAGCAGCAATTGGCCATTGGCCGAGCCTTGCTTACAAAGCCGAGCCTCCTTCTCCTCGACGAACCGACTGAAGGAATTCAGCCTTCTATTATTGATCAAATTGAGGATGCAATTCAGTATCTCAAAAAGACTCATAGTATGAGCATTTTACTGGTGGAGCAGTATTTGGATTTTGCAAAATCAGTGTCCGACTACTTCTATATCATGGAACGCGGAGCAATCGTTGAGAAAGGAGCGATTGCAGAGCTTTCCGACGAACTGATTTCCAAATACCTTTCCGTCTAAATTATGCATCTAACACCGAGAGAACGAGAAAAACTCATGGTCGTTGTCGCTGCAGATCTCGCGCGCCGACGCCAGGGGCGCGGGTTGAAGCTCAACTACCCAGAGGCCGTAGCCATCATTACCTACGAGATTTTTGAAGGTGCACGCGATGGTAAGACTGTCGCCCAGCTTATGGATGAGGGCACCCGCATCTTGACTCGTGACGACGTGATGGAAGGTGTTCCAGAAATGATCCACGAGGTGCAGGCGGAGGCGACTTTTCCAGATGGGACTAAACTTGTAACCGTTCACAACCCGATCCAATGACACCTGGCGAAATTCGAATTCAAAAAGATGCGGAGCCGCTCATCGGTAATTCTGCGCTGGCGTCCAAGACCATTACCGTCGCGAACACAGGGGATCGACCGATCCAAGTGGGCAGCCATTACCATTTCTACGAAGTGAACTCCTGTCTCGAGTTTGATCGTGAGCAGGCAAGAGGCTTCCGTCTGAATATCCCAGCGGGCACAGCGATCCGTTTCGAGCCCGGTGACGAGCGCGAGGTGATCCTTGTTGCTTTGTCAGGTAAGCGTGAAGTCTGGGGGCTCAATGCTAAAGTCAATGGAGCTCTCGGAGGAGATTCTGAAGTTGCCACGGAAGATCAACCCGCGCTCAAGATGTCTCGCCAGCAATATGCGGAGACCTTTGGGCCGACCGTAGGTGATCAAGTCCGACTCGGAGATACGGAGCTTTTCGTAGAAGTCGAGCGAGACATGATCGCTGAATCAGGCGGCTATGGAAATGAAGTCAAATTTGGCGGAGGAAAAGTCATCCGCGATGGCATGGGGCAGTGCTCGACCACGCTCGATGCGGTCGCGCTTGATCTCGTTGTTACCAATGCATTTATCATCGATCCAGAGATCGGCATCGTGAAAGCGGACATCGGTGTGCGCGGCGGACGAATCGTCGGCATCGGCCACGCCGGAAATCCTGGGATTCAGGACGGAATCGGCTCTTTGATTCCCGATCCTGTGACTGGCGAACTCGATCCTATGATCATAGGAGCTAGCACCGAGGCACTCGCCGCAGAAGGCTCTATCGTTACTGCGGGAGGGATCGATTCTCACATTCACTTCATTTGCCCGCAGCAGATTGACGAAGCTCTCTCCAGCGGCGTAACAACCATGCTCGGGGGCGGAACTGGTCCTGCCACTGGCACAAACGCCACTACCTGCACACCTGGTAAGTGGAACATTCATCGCATGCTCGAGGCTGCCGATGAATACCCGATGAATCTTGGATTTCTCGGAAAAGGAAACTGCGCGACCGAAGAACCTCTCCGCGAACAAATCCGCGCCGGTGCCATCGGCCTGAAACTTCACGAAGACTGGGGGACGACTCCAGCCGCCATCGATTCCTGCCTCAAGGTGGCAGATGAAATGGACGTGCAAGTCGCGATCCACACAGACACACTCAACGAGTCTGGATTTGTCGAAGACACGCTGGCTGCGATCGGCGGCAGAACGATTCACACCTATCACTCCGAAGGCGCTGGTGGCGGGCACGCTCCAGACATTTTAAAAGTCTGCTCGCACCAGAATGTGCTGCCCTCATCCACCAATCCGACGCGTCCATTTACGGTCAATACCAT
>CALFDI010000282.1 GCA_937952875.1 uncultured Verrucomicrobiales bacterium | reverse complement strand
ACCGATTTTACCAAAGTTTCGATACGGAGCGGATGTCAGGGAAGACGAATGATGCGGATTATCGTTCGGCCTTTCAGATCGATCGGGACCGGGTGCTGCATACGTCGGCTTTTCGTCGTTTACAGTCAAAGACACAGGTATTTTGGAGTGGAGAATATGACTTCTATCGGACGCGCTTGACCCACTCGCTAGAGGTGGCACAGGTGGGGCGGGGGATTTGTGGTTGGTTGCAGCATAGCTCTGATGAATTAAGTGATGATTTCTTTATCGATGCAGACCTAGTGGAAGCTGTTTGCCTGTCTCATGACTTAGGGCATCCGCCATTTGGGCATGCAGGCGAGTGTAGTTTGAATCATTTCATGGAGCCATACGGTGGATTCGAGGGGAATGCTCAGACGCTTCGATTACTCACTGAGCGGATTTTTTCCGAAAAAGTGACAGGTATGGATCCAAGTCGTGCTTTTCTCGATGGTGTGCTCAAATATAAAACTCTCTGGACTGAGTTAAAATCGGTTGAGGGAAAAGCCCCGAAGAACCACTTCGTTTATAACAACCAAGAGAGATATCTCGATTGGGCGTTGGGTGGAAATGACTTTCCGCCAGAATTGACTCCGGGCCAGGTGAGAGATGGCTTTAAAAGCATCGAGTGCCAGATCATGGACTGGGCAGACGATACGTCCTACTCACTCAATGATCTGTCAGACAGTGTGCAGGCAGGCTTTCTCACTGGCGATAAGATCATCGCGTGGGCTGAGAAAAATGATGTCTCTATAGAGCCAGGTAGCTCTCTGGGTGATCTTATATCTGCTCTGCGTCGCGGACGTATGGATGGACTCATCGGGAGCCGGATCGGGCGCTATGTGCAGGCGACCAAACTGGTGCGAGATACGAATCTCCTATAGGGCCAATCTGCGCGTTATCAATTCAGGCTCGAAGTCGAAGAGGATGTGCGTCGTGAATGTGAATTATTCAAACAGCTGGCTGTAGACGTGGTCTTTCTCTCTCCACAGATCAAGCAACTTGAGCACAAGGGAGATACGATGCTACGGCAGATCTGGGATGTCCTGCATCAGCGCTACGTTTTGGAGGAGGCGATTGATGGGCAAAAATTTCAGCTACTACCGGTTGCGATAGAAGAAGAGATTAAGGCGGCATCAGATCAGGCATCTCGAGCCCGTCTAGTGTGTGACTTCTTAGCGGGGATGTCGGATGCGTCTGCTGTTCGTTTTTATAAAAGACTCTTCGTTCCTGACTTCGGCTCGATTGGCGATCTTGTCGGTTAATGTTGCATTCATGCCGAGTTTAGTGAGTCTTGCGGCGTGGACTTACTAATCGAATTTGGCTGGCTTGTATTTGGCCTTGCGCTCCTGTTCTTTGGGGCAGAATGGCTGGTAAAGGGGAGTTCAGATCTCGCCCTGAAGATGGGTATTTCTCCGCTTGTTGTCGGGTTGACGGTTGTCGCTTTTGGCACAAGCTCTCCAGAACTATTAGCGAGTCTAGAGGCGAATATGAGTCAACCGCCTCAGGGGGGATTAGCACTGGGAAATGTGATCGGCTCTAACATTTGCAACATCGGTCTTGTGCTTGGTTTGACAGCTCTTCTGCGTCCACTCGTGGTGCACAAGCAAGTGGTCCGGCGTGATATGCCCATTCTGCTGGTTAGCTCGATTTTATTTATCGTATTTTTACGCGATGGAGTGATTGCTCGCTGGGAAGGTGCTATCTTTACTGCTGGGGTAATCACCTACACGGCTGTGAGCTTATTCCTGTCTAAGCGTGAGGGGAAAGCATCTGAAGAGTTGAGTGAAGAGGATGTAAAAGAAGCTCTTGAAGGCGGAGCAAAGAAAGTCTTTCTGAGTCTCGGCCTCATCGTAGTTGGCCTGTTAGTTCTGATCAAAGGAGCGGATTTTTTGGTCAATTCAGGCGTAAATATCGCTCAAACTCTGGGTGTGCCAGAGGCGATTATTGGTCTCACGATGATTGCATTTGGCACCTCTGTGCCTGAACTCGCGACATCGGTAGCTGCTGTGAGAAAGGGCGAAGTCGATATCATTACGGGAAATGCAATAGGTTCATGTGTGTTTAACCTTCTCGCTGTTGTCGGAATAGTCGCTCTTGTATCACCGATCGTATCGAATGGTGTGAGTTCAGTTGATCTAAGCATGATGATAGGCATCACACTCGCCGTTATGATCCTAGGCATATGGGGATCCGTCATTTCCCGCTGGCAGGGAGGACTTCTCCTGATTGGCTACATAGGATATAGTAGTTACCTTGCTCTGCAGACGGTCTCTTAATACCAGCCAGAAAGGCCTGAGTTGATGAGCCTTTTGCGACGTCTTCCCCATGAGCCTTCGTTTTCCGCAGGTCTCACGGAAAAACCGCTCGCGAATTTCACCAGTTCCTTTTTTCTTCCTAGCATAAGAAACGTCTCAGCCTAGAAAGAGGGGAATTACTGTCTGGCCTGCCGAGTTCGTGGTTTTGCTATGATCTCGACATAGGCAGATTCCCATTTGTCAGCGATAGCAGGCTCTAAGGCCTCGCTGAGTTTAGACACATGGGTGATGTCCGCAGATTCGGCACTCTTACCGATTTTGCAGTCAAAGTCCCAAAAGTCAGCGTTTTCAGGAAGTTTCTTGGCACGCTCGCGCTTCAGATACTTTTTGATATCACTGCGGATAGAGTCGATGATACGTAAGCGTCGGATATATCACCCTCGGAGCGGACTCGGCTCGCCGCCGTATTGAGGTCATTGTAGCTGAATGGCCCAGAACCATTCCAAAGATAAGACCTGGGCAGTGCGCGATATTCGTTTTGTCGAAGTCGCACTCACTGCTACCACCCAGCACATGCACATAGAGTTCTCTCACGGCATTCGCGTTGTCATCGCGGATCGCAGCCAGATCGATCTGGCATCAGAGCTCATCGAGTATCTTCGTATCACTGCTTTAAGAGGAGGTGCCAAGTGATGGGGCTTACAAATAATCTCCGAATCTTCCTCGCATTGGAGCCAGTCGATATGAGGAAGTCTTTCAA
>CALFDI010000281.1 GCA_937952875.1 uncultured Verrucomicrobiales bacterium | reverse complement strand
AGAGGCGTTAGAAAAATCACAGAGCTGTGACGCTGACCAATGCCTTCACCTTCTCCTCATCCTTGATCCCGGGTGAACTCTCCGCGCCGGATGCGATATCGAGAGCTGTGGGATGAAGAGCGGTGATGGCTTCTGCTGCGTTCTCAGGAGTGATGCCTCCTGCGAGTAGAAGAACCGCTTCGGGGTATTTTTCTTTGAAAGCAGTCGCGAGTGACCAATCGAAGGTTTTTCCTGTGCCGCCGTAGTCTTTCCCCGCAGGGGTATCGATGAGGATGGCATCGGCAGGATAGTCAGGTGCCGTGTGTAGCTCGGTCGCGGGGAGGGCCTTGATTACGGGGATGCCTCTGTTTTTTAAAGCGATCACGTCCTCTGGTGGCTCATCACCATGGAGCTGAGCGGCATCTATCAGGCAGGCTTCTGCTAGATCGAGAATCTGAGCGACCGGAGCATTTACAAAGACACCGACGCGGAGAATTTTCCCCTGAACGGGGGCGAGCACTTCTGCGGCCTTCTCAGGGGCGAGATAGCGTTTCGACTTTGGGAAAAAGTTAGCGCCCAGAGCATGAACGCCTAAGCGAGCGAGCATCTCTGCATCTGCAGCCGTTGTGACGCCGCAGATTTTGAGGCTTGTTCCAGAATCGGGGAAAAGGTGCATGGGAAGCACTTTGCCCGTTGATCCCGATCTGCCAAGCCGCTATCACAGAAACATGATGCGGATGGCCGTTCTAGGGAGTGGAAGTTTGGGGAATTCGATATTGATCGAAGCCGGGCAGACGCGTGTCCTAGTCGATGCTGGGCTGAGCGCTAAGCAGTTAGTCAATCGCATGGCCGAGCTAGATGTCACACCGCAAGACCTCTCTGGCATCCTCCTCACACACGAGCATGGCGACCATGCGCGCGGCTTGCGGGTCTTAATGACGAAGCATAATAACGTGCCCATCTACGCAAATGCTCTTACGAGAGAAGTCCTAGCGGAAAAAGTAGGCCCAGGAGTGCATTGGCGTGTCTTTGAAAAGGGGCAGCCCTTCGGTGTGTCAGAACTGAATGTCACTGCCTTTCCTATTCCTCATGACGCGGCAGACCCTGTGGGATTTGTCCTCCGCAGAGGCGAGTCAGCGATGGCTGTCGTCAGCGATCTCGGCTACATCACATCTCCCGTGCGAGACTCCCTCAAAGAGATGGACGGCATCTTCATCGAGAGTAATTACGATCAAGACATGCTAGACGCCGATACGAAGCGCCCGTGGGCGACCAAGCAGCGCATCTCTTCGCGGCACGGCCACCTGTCTAATGACCAAGTGGGGGACTTGATGAAAGAAGTCGCCAGTCCGCGTCTCAAACGCGTCGTCCTAGGCCACCTCAGCAGTGACTGCAATTGCCCAGACCTCGTCACTCGACATATCTCGGCAGAACTCAGCACCGCAGGCCACCCGGACGTCGCCGTAAGCTGTGCTCCCCAACACGAAACCACAGGCTGGCTCACCGTCAAAGAAGCTGAAGCCGTCTGGAAAGAAATGAAATGCGGTAGCCTCCAGGGTGAGCTCTTTTCGTAATGGGGAGATGAGGGCTCTTCACTCTCGTTGTCCGAACTTGGTAGATTCTCTTATTCGGTAGACGGTCAGAGAGTCAGGTGCGACCATATGCATTATGGCACTCTATGCAGTCGGCGACATTCATGGGCATCTCATAGCCTTGAAGTCTCTCATGAATGCTCTCGAGATTGAAGATCATGAGACGATTGTATTTCTTGGAGACTATGTAGACAAGGGACCAGATGTGGCAGGAACTCTTGATTTTTTAGTAGAGCTATCCTCACGAGAGAATTTTATTTTCCTGAGAGGGAATCATGATCAGCTTTTCATAGATGCACTCCTAGACAAGAACGCTGTGAAAGTATGGGAGTGCCTGGCGGGCGAAGATCCATTGCGATCATATGGATCGGGAAATACAGAAGATCTCATTTCTAAAATACCTTCCAGTCATAAGGATTTTTTAATCAATCGCTGTAAAGACTTTCATGAGACGGAATCTTATATTTTTGTGCACGGAGGAATGAGGCCGCATTTGTCACCAGAGCAGGAAGACATAGATCACCTTCATTGGTTAACATTAGGCCAGGCTCAAGCCCATGAATCTGGTAAAACAATCGTGTGCGGTCATTCATCTCAAGCATCTGGTCAGATTGCAGATCTCAAGCATACCATTTGCATTGATACAGGGGTTACAAAAGGGAAGAGCCTAACCTGCTTAAATATCACTGACTTTTCTTACACTCAAGTATCCCCCAAAGGTCAAATACATCGGGGCAAACTCTCGGCGAGAGCAGGTGAAAGTGCTCAATCGTGAAAAGCTTATTTTGAGTGGCTCTTAGTTGTTTTCAAAAGAAGAGATTACCGCACGGGGCGGGCATCTGATCTTTCAAGACCTTTTAGAAAAACTCGGAGTGGGGTAAATCGCCTTTAAATCGTTAATAGATCATTTTTGAATATCAATTAGGGAATTTAAATCATTAAGCAAAATTAACAAAATCTCCGTAATCTATTTTAAAAAGGATTTTGTGAGGTGTGAAAATTTGTAAAAATTTGGCTTATCTTGATCATTTGGCTATCTAATGAGATTTTTCTGATCTCAAAACGATTAGAAGACGATTGTGATTTCACCGAATGACAGAACAGCCACTATTGCTTGGGAGGACCTCTCTCCCAAGGAGAAGGGATCTGTGTTGTTTCGTGCCGGTCACTTAGATCGAATTCCAGAGGGAGGCATTGTAATGACCTCGTCTGCCATTGAGCGTTTTATCAGTGCATCTGATCGTCTCACACCCGAGGAAAGCGAGCGCTTTATCCTTATGGCTAAATGGCTATGGGAAGAGGCGAAGCAGATTAAGTTGGCCTCCCTTGAATTCTTAAAGAATTCCGATGAAGGCTTTTCAGATCGTATCGTGATCGCCCTCGGGATGCAGAAGCACCCAGTTAAGTCGCGCATCATCACATCACTCCTCAGTGAGACCGGAGCGGCTCCGAAAAATGGGCGAAACCTCCTACAGCAGTTGATGAAGGCCGGAGCGGTCCAAGAAGATACTCAAGAAGACGGGGGGGAGACACACTTTGCCCTTACAGATAAAGGCCTAGCTAGGCGCGACCAATTGCTCGGACGTGGCTAAATCTTAGGCAACACCACACTCACGAACACATCCATCATGAACTACTACGATTCAGAAAAAGAGTCCACCACGCCGGAGAATGGGAATTCGGCCGGCGCAGTGGACGAGCAGCGCTATTACGAACGCATAGACTTCACGAGTAAGGATACGTTAAAGGATTCAGACGAATCTGTCATGATTGGTGTTACGAAGGACGGGAAGAAGAACGAAGGCTTTTCTCCACTCATCGCTGGTCTGACTCTAACTGAAAATATCGCGCTCAGCTACGTCGTCGCGACGAAAGCTGGAGATATGGTCTCTGGCCTGATTAAAAAACGATATAAGAAATCAGGTCAATTTTGCTACTGCCTCCAACTAACAGACGATCCATCTGCTGCCCTGAACAGAAAGCAATTCATTCAAGTTGTATTGGCTACGGTCTGAGTTGGGAGCTTTATCCGAGGGTTCAAGTTTCGCTAGAAGGCGAGTCAGGGCGACTCTGAGCGTCTGCTGAGCTGAGTGCGGAGGTCGAGAGTGACGCTGGTATTCATCTGTTGCTCGATGACATGTCTTAGCTGGTCGACGGTTTCTTGGTTTGGCACTTCTGGGCTGGCGATGTGTAGGATCATTGTTGCTTTGCCGTCTTTGCGTCGTGTGATGGGCTCCTGAGTCGTGAGGGCGCCGGGGATGAGGAGTTCGAGCTGTTGATTGATCACAGGACGAAGTGCGCGGCGGTGACTGCTC
>CALFDI010000280.1 GCA_937952875.1 uncultured Verrucomicrobiales bacterium | reverse complement strand
TCGACACTTCACACGAATGACGCCCCAGGTGCTGTCACGCGTCTCGTCGATATGGGGATCGAGCCATTCCTCGTCGCCGCATCGCTCGAGGGTATTCTCGCTCAACGTCTCGTCCGGACAATCTGCCCAGACTGTAAGGCTTCTTATGACCCGAATGAGTCAGTTCTCGCTCAGCTCGGCCTCTCGCCGCATGAGATCGGTGATAAAGAGTTCTACACAGGACAAGGATGTAAGACCTGTGGTAATACAGGTTATAAAGGACGCCGTGGACTCTTTGAGCTACTCGATATCAATGACACTCTCGCTGATATGATTACTGACCGTGCGCCGACTGTCGTCCTTAAGCAGCGTGCGATGGAACTCGGAATGTCAACCCTCCGAGAAGACGGTCTTCGTGCGATCTACGAAGGCGCTACGAGCATCGAAGAAGTTCTGAAATATACATAGGCCCTTCGACTCACATATTCGTGAATTTCTTCACGAAGACAGAAAATACTGTTTTCACACCCTCTCAAGCTTCATACTCCTTTTCGCAAGAAAACTTCCCCTTACCTCATTTATGCCAAATTTTGATTACACAGCCGTTGACGCGAGCGGCCAGGAAACCGCCGGCACCATTGCTGCAAATTCAGAAGCAGAAGCCACTCAAAAGCTGCGAGGCCAGGGGTTATACCTCAAGTCCGTCGGGCCAGCTGGCAAAAAGAAAAAAGGTGCCGCTGGCAAAAAAGGCCGCAAAGGCGCTCCGAAAAAAGGCTCTAAGAAAGGCGCTGCTAAAACGGGTGGACGCATCAAGCCAAAGGTGCTGATGATCTTTACTCGCCAGCTCGCTACGCTGATCGATTCAGGCCTTCCTCTTCTTCGTGGTCTCAATGTCTTGTCGAAGCAGGAGCCAAATCCTGTTCTCCGCGGCACGATCAATGCGATTGCTGACTCCGTTCAAGGCGGATCTACTTTCTCCGAGTCGCTCTCACAACACCCGAAAATTTTCAATAAGCTGTATGTGAATATGGTGAAAGCCGGTGAACTAGGTGGTGTGCTCGAGGTCGTTCTTAATCGTCTGGCCGAATACCAAGAAAAAGCTCACAAGCTGAAGAACAAGATTGTCTCAGCGATGGTTTATCCTGTGATCGTTCTCTTCATCGCTGTCACGATCATGACATTCCTCATGCTCTTCATTGTTCCTAAATTTAAGGCAATGTTTGCAGATATGCCAGATGGTGACTTGCCATTAATCTCGAAGATCGTCTTCGGCTTCTCAGAGAAAGCCTTGGCGAATCCCTATGGATTGCCGAATGCTGTGTGGTTTTTCCTCATTGTCGCAGGCCTTTTCCTCCTCTTTAAGATGTGGTCGAATACAAAAGGCGGTCGTCAGACTGTTGACGGCATAAAACTTAAGCTCCCCATTTTCGGAGATATTCAGCAGAAAAGCGCGATCGCTCGCTTCTCTCGAACACTCGGCACGCTTGTCACATCTGGTGTTCCCATCCTACAGGCCCTTCTCATCACGAGGGAGACAGCTGGTAATGTGGTCATTTCAGGTGCAGTCGATAAGATTCATGAGTCTGTTAAAGAAGGTGAATCCATTGTTACTCCACTTGGCACTACTGGACTCTTCCCGAATATGGTGATCTCCATGGTGGACGTCGGTGAAGAGACTGGCCAGCTCCCAGAGATGCTTCTCAAGATCGCAGACGTCTATGATGACGAGGTTGATAATGCTGTCACCGCGCTTACGTCTATTCTCGAGCCGATTATGATTGTTCTTCTCGCGCTTGTCGTTGGTGCAGTTGTCTTTGCGCTGTTCTTACCGTTGATCAAGATGATCTCGACAATGTAGTAATCACATTGTATACACGGATAAAAAGACGATTATGAAAATTTATCTACACACTATACACCCAACTCCGAGATCCCATAAGCGTGGGTTTACTTTGATCGAACTTCTTGCTGTGGTCGCCATCATTGCGATTCTAGGCGGAATTGGTGTCTCAGGCTTTAATTCCTTTAAAGCAAAGGCGAAAGATCAAGAAGCGCGCACTCAATTGCATTACCTTGAGAATGGCATTGAGGGATTCTTTGCTGATCGCGGTTTCTACCCCGTCGCCATGCTGACAGGCCAAGAAACGAATACTTTCGGTAATGGTGAGTATACAGGATCTCGTGAAAGTTTTCCACGCGATGCAAATGCCATCATCGAAGATACCTCGACTCAGTGCCTCATCTATTGCCTAGGCGGACAGTCTATTAAAGACGAAGAAGCTGAAGTGACTCCAATCATTCCAGAACTAGGCCCTCCAGGATCAGCGAAAACATCTATGGTCGATATTGATCGCGAACGTGTTCTCGATGCATATGGTCGCCCTTACTCATATCGCGAAGCTCCTGCTGATTGGCAGACCTCCTCTAAAGAATCAAGTGGATCGATTAATCCAACATTTGATCTCTGGTCTGCTGGTGTTGACGGCATAGATGATACGCCTGACGATATCACGAACTGGAGATAACATATGATCTCATTTCCTAGCCTCACTCGAATAATACTGAGAGTGAGCTGGAGAAAGATCTGAGTCTGAAGAACATTAGACCACACACTTTCGGGGTGCCTGAAATGGGCACCCCATTTTATTAGAATTACATATCCACTATGAGCGAATCAGAAAATGCATCGGTAGAGCCTGCTCCCGATGCAAATGAAGACAAAATGCCAGCAGCTAAACGCACTCGAAAAACAGCGAAGAAAACTGCAAAAAAAGCCTCTCGTAAGCAGGCCGCTGAAAAACCCGTAAAAGACGAAGCTGAGGCGACTCCTGAACTTCCTCTTAAGCATGGGGCGTCAGAAGAAGAATCTAAGCCATCTCAAGCGAAGGGCCCGAAACGTGGCACACGAGACACTCGCTCGAATAAAACAAATTCAGGTCAAGACGATAAAGAGACTTCATCTGACGATAAAACAGCACGCGAAGAAAAACCGCAGTCACGTGATGACAATGAAGGTGAAGGCAAGCGCCGTAACCGGAATCGCCGTGGTGGGAAAAATCGCGACAATAATCGC